>JBFIDU010000171.1:0-4211 GCA_041603755.1 Methylophilaceae bacterium | reverse complement strand
GTGAGTGGGCGAAAAGCAGTGCCAGCATTGCCTAAAAACAAATCAGCTTGCTTATTTGGAAAATCACCATTGCAACCTTCAATCACAATACCTTGCTCGATTTTAGTAAGCTTTATACCGAGCGCATCCAACGCTTCTAGCATGCGATCCGTATCATCCGACTTAAGTAAGCCTCTAATTTCCGTACTGCCTTTAGCTAATGCAGCGAGTAACAATGTACGGTTAGAAATGCTTTTTGAGCCAGGCAATTGCATATCGCCACTCACTTGTGTAGCAGGTTTTAAATGTAGTTGTTCCAATTATTCTATTCCGATACGTTATTTTTTATTGGCTGCCCAGTCATTACGCGCTTTACTCGCACGTTCGAATAAGGCTTGCAGACCATCGCTATCTTCTGCTGCTAAGGTTTTTTTAAGCTTGGCTAGCGCTTGCTCGTATGTATTAATTTCATCCAGCAAAGCCGTTCTGTTAGCAAAACTAATATCGCGCCACATTTCTGGGCTGCTCCCCGCAATACGGGTAAAGTCTCTAAAACCACTGGCAGCAAATTGAAATAGTTCATCAGCATTATCTCGTGAAGCAATATCTTCAACCAGTGCAAAAGCCAATAAATGCGGCAAATGACTGACGGTTGCAAAAATACCATCGTGTTGCTCAGCAGGCATTTCAATCACGTTGGCGCCACAATCTAACCATAGCTGACGCACTCGTTTAATCGCCGCTTTTTCGTTTTCAGCTGAAGGGGTTAACACTACGTTTTTACCCATATACAAATCAGCCATCGCCGCGCTCGGCCCAGATTTTTCAGCTCCCGCAATGGGATGACCACCCACAAATTGTTTAGCTTGCGCACCTAAAACGCTTTTTGCTATCGCCATCACATCCGATTTGGTACTACCCGCATCGGTTACTATGGTTTTGCTATCTAAATGCGGCTGTATGCTTTGCAAGATAGATTTGGTCTGCGCAACAGGCGCTGCAATTAACACCATATCCGCCTCGTCCAAAGCCGCCGCAATATCAGTTGTTGCTTCATCAATTATATTCAGCGCCAACGCCTGATCTAAAGTTGCTTGGTTGCGTCCAACACCGACGCACAGTGGCGCATTAGCTTGTTTTTTCAAAGCCAATGCAACCGAGCCACCAATCAGCCCAACACCAAAGATAACGAGTTTTTTCAAAATGATCTGTGCTAAAACTAAACTGAATAAAGGCTGAATTGTATCATTTCGAGATTGCTTGTGTCGGCTATGCGCTCTAATTTGCGGGTAACAGTATTGATGATTAAAATAATTGCTTGTTATTCGACATGCCTAATGTTTATCCAATCGCCATCGATTAGTTTTTCCTGTGCCTGGAAATTTTCTTTATAAGCCATCTTTTGACTTTCTGCGATCCAATAACCAAGATATAAATAGGGCAGATTGAGACTTTTGGTCCAGTTAACTAACCACATGATGGCATAGGTGCCATAACTTGCTTTTTGTACCGTATCGTAAAAGGTATAGACAGCCGAAACGCCATTATCAATAATATCAACTACACTAACAATTTTAACTTGATCCTGCTCGTCCTTGAATTCAACCATCAGACTTTCAACATTACTTTGGCAAAGAAATTGCTGATATTGTTCTTTTTCTTCATTTCGTGAGGTTCTATTTTTTTCTAACTCGCTTGGATGTCTATTAGATTGATATTGACGGTAAAGGGCAAAATGCCGTTCATAATAATCGAGGGGTAATAGCGTAGCTGTTAAATCACTATGTTGCTTGTGCGCACGTTTTTGACTGCGTGATGGTGAAAATTTATCCAGAACAATTCGCACTGGCACACATTGTTGACAATGTTCACAGTGTGGCCTGTAAGCAAACTTACCACTACGCCGAAATCCTTGTTTGATAAGCTCACTGTAAACATGGGCGTCAACAATATGATGCGGCGAGGCAATTAAACTTTGTGCCAAATTACGTTCAATATACCCACAAGGATAAGGTGTAGTGACATAAAATTGAAGCTTTTGTAATGGCAGTTCTTTGGGTGAGCTCATGGTATAGAGTTTACCAATTTTGCGAGCTTTTGACTAAATGCTTTTCGTGAAATTTCGCGACCACCTAAACTGGTCAATAATGGTGTTTTCATTTGACAGTCAATCATGCCAACGCCTTGTGCTTTAAGCCATTCAACAAGATGCACAAATGCTACTTTAGAAGCATCTGTCTGGGTGTGGAACATACTTTCTCCAAAAAACATTTTATTCAATAAAACGCCGTAACAGCCACCAACTAACGCTCCGTCTAGCCAGCTTTCACTTGAAATAGCAATACCTTGTTTGTTTAAATGGCAGTAAGCCTCAATCATATGTTGGCTAATCCAAGTACCCTCTTGACCAGGGCGTTTGATTTGGCTGCAAGCTGTGATGACTTTTCTAAATTCAGTGTTGAGTTGCGCTTCATACTTTTTCTTGTTGATTGTTTTTCTTAGCGAGCTTGAAATCTTCAATTCATTTGGAAAAAGTACCATGCGTGGATCCGGGCTCCACCACATAATCGGCTCTCCTTCGCTAAACCAAGGAAAAATGCCTTTTGTGTATGCTTCAATGAGTCTTTTACTATTTAAACTGCCACCAATGGCGATTAATCCATTGGGCTCATTTAAGGCATGATCAAGTGATGGGAATGGGGTGCTGTCTTCTAAGGCAAGGACATAGCCGTTTGGAAGTTGGTAATACTCTGCTGTCATTTAATTGATTTGCACTTTAAATTAAACTTTAATGGAGGGTTAGATTGAACCCACTTTGCAACATCGATACCAAGAATCGGTTTGGCTATTGCATATCCTTGTGCGTAGTGACAACCAAGTTGGTTTAGCATGGCTAATTGTTCATCCGTTTCTGCACCTTCTGCTACTACCTTACGATTAAATACTCTACTCAAGGTAATAACACTGCTAACGACAGCCATGTCTTCTGAATCATTGAGCATGCCACTTGTAAATGAGCGGTCTATTTTAATGTAGTCAACTGGTAATCGACGTAAGTAGATAAGAGAAGAGTAGCCTACGCCAAAGTCATCCAATGAAAAGCTAATCCCCAACGCTTTACACTTTTTAATCACTGCTGTGACCTTTTCTATATCGGAAATGGCGGCGCTTTCTGTAATTTCGATATTAAGTTTATTACCTGATACATTAGGATGTTTTTTGAGTGCTTTGTTAATAAATTTTGAAAAGTTCTTATCCGTAATATGATAGGCCGCAATATTAACGCCTACGTAAATATCTAGTTGTTCTTCTTGCCATTGTTCAATTTGGTCTAATACTTCATTGACGACCCATTCACCAACATTCTTGATGAGGTGAGTGTTTTCAATAAAGGGTAAAAAATCATTAGGGTTTAATAACCCTCTTGTTGGATGTTGCCATCTGATTAATGCTTCCATCCCGATAATGCGGCCGCTGTTAAGATGAATTTGCGGCTGGTAATGAATGGTAAATTGATTTTTTTTCAGTGCCTGAACAATGTCTTGTTTGATTTGCTGCTCGCTCTGTGAGAGTTGCGCAAGTTTTAAATCGAATAAGTGATATTGTTTACCACCATGCGTTTTTGCATGATACATCGCATGATCAGCATGGCGTAAGAGTGTATCTGGCGGGTTGTTGTCGTCAGGATAAATAGTGAAACCTATGCTGGCTGAAATATAAAACAGGTGGTCGTCAATCTTAAATGGCTGCTCAATCGCATTAAGTAACTTATCCATCATTTTCGTGTAAGCTTTTGCATCTTTATGACCAGATAGAAGCAGCGCAAATTCATCTCCGCCTAGCCTTGCAATAGTGTCTTCTTGGCGACAGTTTGCACGGAAACGATCTGCAAGCATCACTAATAGTTGATCACCAATTTCGTGCCCATATTGATCGTTAATTGGTTTGAAGTTATCTAAATCGACATAGCAAATTGCAATTGCTTCTTTTAGTTGATCCGTGTTGGCGAGTGCCTTTTGTAATTGATTTGCAAATAGGACACGATTGGGCAGTTGCGTGAGTGAATCGTGATAAGCCAACCGTTCTAGTGTTTTTTGTTGTTCTTTTGCAGATGTGTTATCAGAAAAAAGACCTACATAGTAAATTAATGTTGATTCATGATTCCGCACCGGAAACATGTCAAGCCATGCTGAATAGACGCGCCCACTTTTATGCAGGCACCATACTTCTCC
>JBFIDU010000170.1:0-4267 GCA_041603755.1 Methylophilaceae bacterium | reverse complement strand
TGCAGCAAATAGTGTTACTGCCATATTGGATACGCTCAATGGTGAGTATTGTGATTGCTTCATCAACTCAGTAAACATGCGACCACGATCCAATTGTTTACGTGTTTCTTCATCAAGATCGGAAGCAAATTGTGCAAAAGCAGCCAATTCACGGTATTGCGCAAGTGCTAAACGTACGCCACCACCAAGTTTTTTAATTACTTTAGTTTGAGCTGCACCACCAACGCGAGATACAGAAATACCAGCATTAATCGCAGGACGGATACCGGCATTGAACAAATCTGTTTCTAAGAAGATTTGACCATCTGTAATCGAAATCACGTTAGTTGGAACGAATGCAGAGACGTCACCAGCTGCTGTTTCAATCACTGGCAGCGCAGTTAATGAACCTGTTTTGCCTTTCACTTTACCTTTTGTAAAGTTCTCTACGTACTCTTCATTAACACGAGCAGCACGCTCTAGTAGACGTGAGTGAATATAGAACACATCACCAGGATATGCTTCACGGCCAGGTGGACGGCGTAATAACAACGAAATTTGACGGTATGCAACCGCTTGTTTTGATAAGTCATCATAAACAATCAAAGCATCTTCACCACGATCACGGAAGTACTCACCCATTGTACAACCTGCATAAGGTGCTAAGAATTGTAGTGCTGCTGAGTCAGAAGCTGTTGCTGCAACAACAATGGTGTATTCCATTGCACCGTTTTCTTCAAGTTTACGTACCACGTTTGCAATCGTTGACGCTTTTTGACCAATAGCAACATAAACACAGGTCATGTTTTGGCCTTTTTGGTTAATAATCGCATCAACTGCAACGGCTGTTTTACCTGTTTGACGGTCACCAATAATCAATTCACGTTGGCCACGGCCAACTGGTACCATAGAGTCTACAGATTTCAAACCAGTTTGCACTGGCTCAGAAACTGATTTACGTGCAATAACACCTGGTGCCACTTTTTCAATCTTGTCTGTTAACTTAGTTTTTACTGGGCCTTTGCCATCAATTGGTTGACCCAACGCGTTCACAACGCGCCCAATAAGCTCAGGGCCGACTGGTACTTCTAGAATACGACCTGTACATTTACATGTGTCACCCTCTGTAATATGCTCATAGTCACCTAAAACCACCGCACCTACAGAATCACGTTCCAAGTTAAGCGCCAAACCGTAAGTGTTACCAGGGAACTCAATCATTTCACCTGACATCACATTTGATAGACCATGAATACGGACAATACCGTCAGTTACTGAGATTACGGTACCTTGAGTACGCGCTTCATTGCTAACCTCAAAGTTATCTAATCTACTTTTAATCAGTTCACTGATTTCTGATGTTGATAATTGCATTACTAAACTCCTAAAGTTTTTATCGCTTGCTTATGCTGTAAGCGAATAAGCTAAATTTTGTAACTGACCTTTAATAGACGCATCGATCACTGTGTCGCCCACAATAATTTTCATACCACCAATAATCTCTGGATCTACAACCACTTCCGCTGATACCTTTTTACCAAACTTAGTTTCAAGGTTTTTGACGATGCTTTTGGTTACGGTGACTGTAGGTTTAACAGCAGCAACAATTTGCGCTTCCAACGTACCTTCATCATTTGCTTTTAACTCTTCAAAAGCACTGCTAATTGCAGGCAATATAGGCAAACGTTTATATTCAACTAATATCTTGATGAGGTTTTTCCCACCATCATCTAACTTGTTGCCGCATATTTTTAAGAAAGCATCAAGCAAGTTGTCACTTTCAACTTTTGGGTCTTGAATATAAGCACTAAATTGTTCATCTACACTGATTGCGCTTGCTAAACTCAGCATACCTGACCATTTAGCTAATGCCTTTTTTTCCTTAGCATATTTGAATGACGCTACTGCATAAGGCCTTGCAATGGTTGAGATCTCAGCCATGGATTATAGCTCCGCCGCTAGTTGTGTAAGAATTGCTGTATGTGCTTTTGCATCAATTTCTTTACGCAGGATTTTTTCAGCACCTGATATTGCAAGAACAGAGACTTGTGCACGTAAACCTTCTTTCGCACGATTTACTTCTTGCTCTATTTCTGATCGTGCGCTTTCAATGATGCGCTCGCCTTCTGCTTTTGCAGTACCTTTTGCTTCCTCAACGATTTCATTAGCGCGTTTTTCTGCTTGCGCAATGATTTCGCTAGCCTTTTGTTTTGCTTCATTTAAGGTCGCTTCAGATTTTTTTGAGGCATTTTCGAGTGCACTTTTACCTTCTTGTGCAGCTGCCAAGCCGTCAGCAATTTCTTTTTGACGCGTCTCAATTGCCTTAAGTAGGGGAGGCCATACAAATTTGACGATAACAAGTATCAATACCGCAAATGTAACCGCCTGTGCAATGAGCGTTAAATTAAAGTTCATGTTTGCTCCAAGTTCAAAACTTAATCACTTGGGTTAACCCACTGATCAACCCAATATTTCTAAGCAATCCTTAAAATTTAAGCAACTGCGCTTAATAGTGGGTTAGCGAATGCAAACAAAAGTGCCACACCAACAGCAATAATGAATGACGCATCAATCAAACCCAATAGCAAGAATACTTTACCTTGTAGTTCTGGAATCATTTCTGGTTGACGTGCTGCACCATCCAAAAAGCTTGAACACATATTACCAATACCGATACATGCGCCTGCAGCGCCAATACCTACCATCAGGCCAATTCCAATTGCCGTGTATGCTTGAATCATTTCCATTTTGTTACCCTCTCTTTATAAAAGATTACTAAATAAACTAAAACTACTTCTTAAACTAAACTTAGTGATGCTCATGCGCCATTGCTAAATACACAATAGTCATCATCATGAAAATAAACGCCTGTAAAGGCACCACTAAAATATGAAAGATTGCCCATGCTGCACCTAAGATAGCTGCACCAAACATGCCGAAAAGACCAGTTGCTGCTAATAAGCCTATTAGCAAAAAGATCACTTCACTCGCATACATGTTGCCAAACAAACGCATGGAGTGTGAAAGTGGTTTTGAAATATATTCAATCATGTTAAACATGAAGTTAGCGAGTAACAATAGTGGACTAGCAATTAAACCAATCACACCCATAAAGCTTTTCGGTTTAAATAATTTTGGCATACCAAATGGTGCACCAAATATTTCGTGTATCCAGCCACCTACACCTTTTGCTTTAATTGAGAAGAAAATCATTAACACCCAAACTGAGAGGGCAAGAGCAAATGTTGTATTAACATCTGAAGTCGGAAGCGGTCTAAATGGTGCATGTTTTTCGCCAAATAGGCCAGTAAGCATGGCAAACCAATCGATAGGCACTAAATCCATCATATTCATGGCTAGCACCCACAAAAATATCGTTAAAGCGGTTGGTGCAATAAAAGCGTGACGATCTCCATGGAACATGCCTTTAACTTGGCCATCAACAAAATCAAAAATAAGTTCTACAAAAGCTTGTGTCTTGCTTGGAACCCCTGAAGTTGCTTTACGTGCAACTAACCACACAGAGCCAGCAACAAGCACACCTAAAACAAGAGAAATGAGAAACATATCAAGATGAATTACATTTGACAGCTCTTCTCCACCAATAAACTGCTCGTTGAATGACAAGTGGTGATTAATATAATCAGTTGCAGTTGTCATCTCGCCTGAGTGCTCTGCCGCGTGTTCTGCTGTATGTTCTGTCGCCATAATTATCTTAAATTAAATTATCGTTTTGTTTACTAATGGATGCACCGGAAATGATTGCCGCTACCGCCAAACCTGCGATTAATGCCCCAGGTACTAAATCTTTATAACCTTTAAAAACAAGATATAAAAACACAACTATCAGTATGATTTTTACAAGCTCTGCTTTTAACATACGCATCAGTATAGTTGCTGCTTCATTACTTTTTCCTTGTGCCACTTTTGATGCAACTAGCGCAGCAAAAAAGACAGACAGTCCACCAGCCAAAGCTGATAATCCTGCATGCATTCCAGAGAAGAAGTAAGCAATCAGTGCTACGACTACAGTTGCTATTAACTGTGAGCGCAACATGCCCCTGAAAACGTTGTTTGCCGACTGGCCAGTATTTTTGTCATTCATTTTTTAAATCCACCAAAAACGCAGTTAAATTTAAATTGGCCCTTAGCAAGTCCGCGATTTTGAATTAATCCTGTTGTTTAGTCAAGCTTTATTGCGCTTAGGCGTTTATTAAATACCCACTTAATTCGATATTTTTTTAATAATTTCATCCAACTGATCTAAATTACTATAGTTAATTTTTAG
>JBFIDU010000169.1:0-4277 GCA_041603755.1 Methylophilaceae bacterium | reverse complement strand
AGTGATGCCACATTATTAGCTAAGCAAACAGAAGAACAGAAGTTAAATGAAAATATGCAAGATGATGTATTGAATGGCTTGATGCGTAGGTTATCTTCATTAAAGAAAAAACAATAGTTCGTTATTGATGATGCAATTAGCTGCAACCCAACTTAAACAGCATCTTACAACGTCACTATCATCAACCTATGTTTTAATGGGAGATGAACCGCTTGGACAATCGGAAACATTAGACGCTATCCGCAAAGCAGCGCGTCAAGCTGGCGCTGAAGAAAGAGCAAGCTTTGTGGTCGACCGTAGTTTCAATTGGCAAGTCATACCGCAATATGGTCAAGCTTTATCTTTGTTTGCTTCAAAGCGTATTTTGGAAATCGCCATCCCAAATGGAAAGCCTGGTGTAGATGGGAGCAAAGCATTATTGGCGCTTGCTGAACAACCTATTCCTGATACGACCACCATTATCATTCTCCCTACACTAGCATGGGATGCAAAAAAAAGTACTTGGTTTTCAACATTGCAGAATATAGCAACAGTGATAGAACTAAATGAAGTTCCCCCAGCGCAATTGCCACAATGGATAGCCAAGCGCTTGGCTATACAAAATCAATCAACGGATAAAGCCTCGCTAGAATTTATGGCACATCAAGTTGAGGGTAACTTGCTCGCTGCCCATCAAGAAATTCAAAAACTAGGCTTGCTCTATCAAGAAGGTGAAATCAGTGCCGAAGCGGTTAATAACGCCGTATTGAATGTCTCTCGCTACGATGCGTTTAAGCTAGGAGAGGCAGTACTAACAGGAGATCCAGAAAGAACGTCACGCATTTTGCAGGGCCTACAAGACGAAGGTGAGCAACCAGTATCGGTGATGAACCCCCTGATTTGGTTGTTGCGCCCATTAGTCCGCATTAAGCGTGCACAAGCCAATGGCGAAAGCCTCAATCAGGCGATGACCAGCGCACGTATTTTCGGAGAACGTCAGCAATTGACAAAGCTGGCATTGTCACGCTTTAGCATACGTCAATTAGAAGCAGCCTTACAAAAACTATGCGATATTGATAGAATCGCAAAAGGCGTGATGCAAGGCGATGCATGGTTAGAGTTGTCTAGACTGTGCTTTGGTTTGGCAAAAATTCGCAGCAGACGTTAATGAGTATAAGTTAAACCGATGAAGAAACTACTATGCAAAATATAAAAGAATACATGGAGGCACTTGGTAAAAGTGCTAGACAAGCCTCACGATACATCGCTAACGCAGACACTAATGTCAAAAATCAAGCCTTGACTAATATTGCCAAAGCCATCTTAAGAGAAAAAGAAGCCTTGCTGGCGGCTAACGCAAAAGATCTTGCCGCAGCCAAAGAAAATGGGCTTGAAAGTGCTTTGGTTGACCGCCTAACGCTGACTGCCAAAACAGTCGATAGTATGGCAGAAGGTTTACTGCAAATTGCAAGTTTGCCAGACCCAATTGGCCAGATGAACAATTTTAAATACATGCCTAGCGGCATACAAGTCGGTCAAATGCGAGTGCCTTTGGGTGTGATTGGTATTATTTATGAAGCCCGCCCGAATGTGACCGCTGATGCGGCTGGCTTATGTATCAAATCGGGTAATGCGGCTATTTTACGCGGTGGCTCAGAGGCCATTCATTGCAATCAAGCATTAGCTAAACTCGTGCATGAAGGCTTGGAAAAAGCAGGATTGCCTAAAGAAGTGGTACAAGTAGTAGAAACCACAGACCGTGCTGCGGTGGGCGAACTCATCACCATGAAAGACTATGTTGATGTCATTGTGCCACGTGGCGGCAAAGGCTTGATTGAACGTATTTCTAACGATGCGCGTATTGCTGTTATCAAACATCTAGACGGCAATTGCCATGTGTATGTAGATGGTGAAGCTGATGTAGAAAAAGCCCTCAAAATTGTAGAAAACAGTAAAACGCAACGCCTAGGCACATGTAACACCGCAGAATCGTTATTAATTGATCGAGCGATTTCGAAAAATGTTTTGCCAAAAATTACCGACATGCTGATCAGTAAAGGCATTGAAATTCGCGGCTGTGCAGAAACCTGCGCCCTAGTTAAAGAAGCGAAGCCAGCAACAGATGAAGACTATTACACTGAGTATTTAGACGCCATCATCTCCTGCAAAATCGTCGATGGTTTAGATGAAGCGATTGCTCATATCAACCAACACTCATCACAACACACAGAAAGTATCGTGACAGAGAACTACACCAAGGCACGACGTTTCTTGCGTGAAGTGGATTCCAGCAGCGTTATGGTCAATGCCTCTACTCGCTTTGCCGATGGTTTTGAATATGGCTTGGGGGCTGAGATTGGCATCTCTACCGATAAACTGCACGCACGTGGCCCTGTAGGGTTAGAGGGATTAACTTCGCTTAAATATGTAGTACTAGGTGATGGTCATATCCGTGGTTAGGCGCACAACACGATGCGCTTAGTCGGCATTCTTGGCGGTACATTTAATCCCATTCATTATGGTCACTTGCGTATGGCGCAAGAGCTTGCTGATGGCTTAGGCATGGATGAAGTTAAATTCATCCCATCGGCTAATCCCCCGCATAAAGACAGCGTGACTGTATCTGCAGAACACCGCGCAGCGATGGTCAAACTTGCTATTGCTGACAACCCTAAATTCGCTATAGATGAACTAGAATTAAGCCGAGATGGTGCTTCTTACACCATTGACACACTCATCAGCTTACGCGAGACATTAGGCAAAGACACTTCACTCTGCCTAATGATGGGTAGCGATGCCTTTGTTAAACTGAATACATGGCACCGTTGGCAAGAGCTACTAGATTATGCACATATTATCTTGGTACAAAGACCAGACAATGCAAAACTACAACCACCACTCCACAAAGAAGTGCAAGCTTTACTGGAAGCTCACTATACGGAGCAAATCAGCGAATTAAGCAAAGAAAATAGTGGCCTAATTAATATGCAGCAGATTACAGCACAGGATATTAGTTCGTCGCAGATTAGAGAGAATTTAAAGCATGGAGTATCGGTGAGGTATTTGCTACCTAATAATGTTGCTGAATATATTGCACAACAAAATCTTTATTAATTGTCTTGGATTTCTTTTTTAAATAATAATGACATTAAAGCCTTAACAAACTACAGCACCCACTCCGTAACCAACAACGGTTCCAAACCTAGCTGCTGCGTAATCGTTTGAACATTCTCTTTCTGCACATCCATCTCAGGATCAATATGATTCGCTACCCAACCATGCAACGCTAAAGCACGTGATTTAATCGCCTCAGCCGTTAACAAACTATGATTAATACAACCTAACCGCATACCAACAACCAAAATGGTTGGAATGCCTAAGGCAATCGCTAAATCGGCCATATCATCATTAGCATTTAATGGCACTAAAAATCCCCCTGCCCCTTCTACAATCACCACATCTGCCATCGTTTGTAATTGTTTAAATGCACTAACAATGACTTTAATATCAATAGTGACACCTGCTTTTTCTGCGGCTAAATGCGGAGCGATAGGTTCTATAAAGCGGTAAGGATTTATCAAGTCCATTGGCGCTTGTACATTACTCACAGCAACCAGCCTTTGCACATCATCATTTACCCAAACGTTATCTATCAATTCACAACCTGCGGCGATTGGTTTCATACCAATCACCTTTAAACCCTGCGCGGCATATTGCCTTAATAGCAGGCATGTCACATGCGTTTTGCCAATTTCTGTATCAGTACCTGTCACAAAAAATGCTGTGCTCATAGATTACCTTCTTGGCCTGAAGCTGATGGGTGAAACGCCATCACCCAGCCCATTATCTTGTTTGGCATCCGTTGTCCAGGCATGGCCGTAGATGACTTCAAAGGTGGCTGGTAGTTTGCCATCAACACGAAATTGTTCATATTCGGCTGCTAACTGTTTAAAAAAGCTTTTGCCTGATAAGCCACGCCCACGCCCTTGGGTAGCATTATTGGCACCGATGGATTTTAAATCTGTCATGACGCTTTTTACATCATCATATGTCAAGGTATAGCGCTCAACATCCAATACTGGCGCGCTAAACCCATTCCGTGTTAAGGCATCGCCAATATCATGCATATCAATAAAGCGACTAACATGGGTTTTGCCATTGTTACTAGCAGCACGAAGTTCTTTAAGTGTATCTGGCCCAAATGTACTGAAGATGAATAAACTATTCGGTTTTAATACTCGGCTAATTTCAGTAAAGCTTTGGTCTAAATCATTACACCATTGTAGCGCTAAGTTTGT
>JBFIDU010000168.1:0-4284 GCA_041603755.1 Methylophilaceae bacterium | reverse complement strand
TCAATCAAGCCATTCAACTTAGCTGTCGTTTCCGACAACTCTGTTCGGACCTTGTTCCGAAAAGCTGATTCAATTTCTTTAATCTTTCTTTCTGCTTCAGCAATGGCTGACTTAACCCGCCCAACCTGTTCACGTGCTTGGTTACGCTCACCACGAAGTTTTGCGACATCACGCTCTAATCTTAACAAATCAACATCAGAGACTGCACCGCTCTCTCTTAAAGGTTTGGTCACTTCAAGTTCTTGGTTTGTCAAATCCAAACTTCTAGACGCCTGCTCAAGTCTCGCATAAGTTTCTGCTAACTCTCTTTGCCGCTGCTTTACTTGCTCGGTAGCAATTGCTACTTGAGATGCTAGTTCTGCTTTGCTTGAAGCGTAAAGTGCATATTCTTGTGTATATAGTTCTGGGGCTTCTTTTTTAATCTCTTCATCTTGAACATATTCACTTCCTGATGCCAATGCTCTAAGTCTTGATTGTCTTGCGAGTAAAGACAAATATTGTGAGCGATTTTCACGTAGTGATGAAACCGCTCGTGTTTGGTCAATTTTGACCAATGGCTGACCTTTTGTCACAATTTCACCTTCATGCACTAACAACTCTGAGACAATCCCACCATCGTAAGACTGCACAATTTGCACTTGCTGCGAAGGAATAACTCGACCTTCTCCACGCGTTATTTCGTCAATCTTTGTATAGCCAGCCCAAGCAATCAACAAGGCTAAAATAATCACCATCCAATAGAGAATTTTTTTTGCACGTAAAGGCGCTTGCTCTAAAATCGCAAACTCCGCATCTTCAGCCCATGCACGCTCTTCTGCTGTCGAGCTAGGCGCCCATCTTTCAAGTAAGTAATGTACAGGTTTAGTCAGCCAAGTCCTTGCCAAAAAGAAGTTATGCACCTTACCTAAAATGCTGAACAGTTTTTGACTCATTATGCCTTACCTACTTTCCCAGTGCGTAAGGCTTCAATTACCTGTGCTTTTGCACCATCCGCTACAACTTTGCCATTATCAATAACAATAATCCTATCCACTAAATCAAACAAAGATGAGCGGTGTGTAATAACAATCATCGTTTTGCCCAGCGTAGTTTCTTTTAATTGCGCTTTAACGAAATCTTCTCCAGAGTGATCCATAGCGCTTGTTGGCTCATCGAGTAGAATTATCGACGGGTTATTAATCATCGCCCTTGCAATGCCAACGCCTTGACGCTGACCACCCGATAACGTTTCTCCACGCTCTCCTATAGACATATCAAAGCCGTTAGGGTGCATATTAATAAACTCTGCGATGCCACCGATACGTGCTGCATTTAGCACTTGCTCATCATCTGCATGGGGCGCTGCGATTGCAATATTGTCTCGCATCGACCCATAGAACAAATTGGTGTCTTGTTGAACATATCCAATACTACGCCTAAGCTCAGCAGGATCAATTTGTCTTGAATCAATTCCATCAATTAAAATAGCGCCACTCGTTGGCTGATAAAGGCCTAATATCAATTTCTGTAATGTTGTTTTACCAGAGCCCATGCGGCCTAAAATAACAACATGCTCCCCAGCGCGTATTTTGAAAGACACATTTTTCAGTGCACTAACCTCAGTACCTGGATAATTAAAGCTCACCTCGCGAAACTCTATATCTCCTTGGAAAGCGCTCCGTGATAAAAAGCTGGTTTCATCAGGACGCTCAACTGGTCGACTCATGACATCATCCAATGAAGTCAGTGCAGTTGTCGCGTTATGATATTGCGTCATCAATCCAGCTGATTGTGATATTGGTGCTAAAGCACGACCAGCCAACATCGTGCATGCTATCAGGCCGCCCATTGTCAAATCGCCTTCAATAACTAAATATACACCCAACAAAACTGAGAATACGTTAACCAACTGTGAAATACCATTTGCACCATTGGTAATAGAGGCGGAAAGCAACTTTAACTTTGCACTTACTTGCATCAAAAAATGGGCGCTTTGCTCCCATTGCCTTTGCATACGGCCTTCAATGCCAAGTGCCTTAATTGTCTCAAGACCAACCAAGCTTTCAATAAGCGTAGCATTCCTGATTGCACCTGCTCTGAACATTGACTCTGAATGCTCCTGCATTTTAGTTTGCACACTAAATGAATAAATAAGTAAAACAAGGCCGCCAACGACAACAGGAATGACCATATAAGGTGAAATCCAAGCAATCACTAAAATAAAGATAAGTGCAAATGGAATGTCGATCAAAGTTGTAATGGTTGCAGAGGTAATAAAGTCTCTAACCGTTTCAAAGGCTCTTAAGTTAGATGCAAAGGAACCTGCAGAGCTTGGGCGCAACTCCAAACGTGTTCCCAGCACCTTCTCCATGATACTGGCAGTTAACTTAACATCAATCCGTTGACTAGCCCAATCTAAGAAATAAGCTCGCATCGTTCTTAAAGCAATATCTGCAAAGACGATTAAAGCAATACCAACCACCATGACCCATAGCGTTTCCACAGAACGATTGGGCACGATACGATCATAAACATTCATCGTGAATAAAGGCATCGCCAGCGCAAACATGTTGATCAAAAAAGCGGCTAGCATAATGTCACGGTAAATGCGCTTATTTTCTGAGAGTACGCCCCAGAACCAATGTTTATGGCGAATACTTTTTACGTCAGGAGCGCGTTTGTCAAAAATGAATTTTGGCTTAGTAACAATTAGGTAGCCAGAAAACCGCTTAGTAAGCTCATCCGATGGAATTGACACCTCTGCGTCACCCAGCTCAGGAAAAATAATTCTTGCATGTGTCTTACTGTCATCCCAGCCAAGAAACAAGCATGCTTCTTCATCCTTAAGCAATAAAATTGCAGGTGTAAACTCGCTGTGAATTTGTTTTAATGGTTTTTTGAGTACGCTACTTACAAGGTTCGCTCTCTCTGCTGCGCGTTTGATTAAGCTCGGGGTGATGCGCCCATTGTGCAATGGCAAGCCTGCTGCAAGCGCATCTTTAGATATCGCTATTCCATGCATGCGACATGATATCTGCAGACAGCTCAATAAGCTATCCGCGTCATCACCTCGTAATGCTTCTAGCGTATCAACTGTTTTACTCGCTTCGTTTAGATTCATGCTCGAGTTTTCATGTGCAAAGTAATACTTTAAATGATTAATTCCATTATTTACAAGATATTACGCTATATTTTAAATCTAATTTCTGAAATTAAGACCTAAAACACACACTTATTCAACGTTTTGGCTATAAAGAAAACGATTATTGAAAAATGATACGTGCTTAGCAATTAAAGCAACATCATCGAGAACAAGCATAAAAATTTCTAATTAGTTGCTAGGCTGATATGAGGATTGGAGGCGCGAGCCGGAATCGAACCGGCGTCTACGGCTTTGCAGGCCGCTGCATAACCACTTTGCTATCGCGCCATCATGATGGTTAAAACTAAAACGGGGAAATCAGCACTTGCTAAATTCCCCGTTTTTTGATTTTGGAGCGGGAAACGAGGTTCGAACTCGCGACCTATACCTTGGCAAGGTATCGCTCTACCAGCTGAGCTATTCCCGCGTTAAGAGCGAGCATTTTAGCGACTTTCGTATTGATGTCAAGACTGAAAACACTCTTTTCTTAATATAATTTAATAGAATAAATAATATATCGATACTAATCTAACGAATCCCTAATGATAGGCCAAGCTGCTTTTAGATAATAAGCCATTGATACTAATGTTAATATTGCAGCCAGATAAATTAACCATGTGCCAATTACAGCTGTATTGAATAGGCCAATTGGGTCGAAATAAAGTAACAATAAAATCGCAATCATTTGCGCTGCTGTTTTTACTTTCCCAATCATCGCCACAGCAACATTACTGCCTTTCCCAATTGAAGCCATCCACTCGCGCAGTGCACTAATCGCAATCTCTCTACCAATAATAATTAAAGAAACTATAGCACCTACTCGATCAAACTCAACAAGTACAATCAAGGCCGCAGTTACCATTAATTTATCTGCTACGGGATCTAAAAATGCGCCAAAGCTACTAGTTTGATTATATTTTCTGGCCCAATAGCCATCCAACCAGTCTGTAAAAGAGGCTAATGCAAAAATACTTGCTGCAATTAAATTAATTGTATGTGTAGGCTCTGTATCCAATGTAAAGATATTATGTGGTAAGTAAAAAATGCCCACAAATACTGGAATTAGCACAATCCTGAGTACAGTTAATATATTGGGAATATTCCAAAACATGATTGATCATTCTTTATAATAATTTTAATGGAACTGAGCATAAATTTTTTCT
>JBFIDU010000167.1:0-4309 GCA_041603755.1 Methylophilaceae bacterium | reverse complement strand
CTAGAAAGAAAGCAAATTGTAGAAAACTTACAGACTAACCGTAGTCAAGCAGTCGTTGTGATGGATGAGTTGGCCCGCCAATTGCCAGAAGGATTGTTTTTAAAAAGTATAAAACAAGTTGGTAACGTAATAACTGTACAAGGTGTTGCCGATACCAATGCACGTGTTGCAACATTGGTTAGAAACTTGGAAGTGTCTAACTGGCTTGAGTCACCAGTACTCATTGAAATTAAGGCAGTTACCGTTAATGGCATCAAACAAAACGACTTTACATTACAAGTGCAGCTTAAAACGCAGAAGGTTGCGGAAACTGCAACGAATGGCTAAATGACAGGTGCCTCAATATGAATTTAGATGATTTTAATAATATAGACTTTAACAATATGGGGAGTTTACCAGTCCCCGTAAAATTGGTGCTTCTTAGTATACTTGCGTTGCTGATAGTTGTAGGTGGCTATTTCTTATTATGGAGTAGCGAAATTGATGCCTTTGACCAAGCGGAAGCTAAAGAACAAGAGTTAAGGCAAACATTTCTGACCAAAAAAAGCCAGGCAGTAAAAATAGAGGCATATAGGCAGCAAATGGTCGATATCGAAAAAACATTTGGTGCGCTTTTAAAGCAACTGCCTGATCGTTCGCAAATGGATGGTTTGCTCACTGACATCAACCAGTCTGGTTTGGGGCGAGGGCTAGAGTTTGAGTTATTTAAACCAGGTCAAGAAGTAGTGGCAGACTTTTATGCCGAAATGCCAATCCAAATCAAATTGGTGGGTAACTATCATGATATTGGTGCGTTCGCGACGGATGTCTCTCGGTTGTCACGAATCGTTACGTTAAATGATCTTTCAATTGAACCTGTTAAAAGTAACTTGAAGGGTGGCGGTGGATCATTGGTCCTTGAGGCTGTCGCAAAAACGTATCGCTATTTGGATTCTTCAGAAATCGCTAGCAAACGTGCAGAAGAGCAAAAAAAAGGACGTAAATGATGCGAACATACCTAATTTTATTAGCACTGTTGTCTTGCTTTTTAGTAGCTTGTGATGGCAAAGAGGGTGATGATCTTGATCAGTTTATGGCAAATGCAGCCAATAATATGAGTAAGAGTGTTGCGCCTCTACCAGAAGTTTTGGCTTATACACCTCTTGAATATAACGTAGATGGTGCCTTGAATGACCCATTCAAATCAAGAAAGTTGAAAGCTGGTGGAGGATCACTTCAACCTAATACAAATAGACCTAGAGAGGCGCTTGAGTCTTACCCACTGGAGAGTTTGATTTTTGTGGGAACTTTAAGTAAGAAGGGTCATAAATATGCATTAATTAAAACACCCGATGAAAGCTTGCAAAGGGTTAAAGTTGGAAATTATTTAGGCCCTAATTTTGGGATGATTACTTCGATTAGCGAAAACGAAATTAACATTAAAGAGGTTGTTCAAGACGATGTGTCTGGTGATTGGATTGAACGCGATGCTAGCATTAATTTGCAAGAATAACAGAAATGGAAATGAAGATGATTAAAAATATAGCAAAATGGGTTGGAATCATACTATTTGCAACGATTGGTACGATGAGTCTAGCTAACGCAGAAACTGGCGCATTTAGCAATAACATTGAGAGTATAGACTTCTCACCATTATCTGGTGGCAGAGTTAGTATCCGTATCAAAACCACACAGCCATTAGCGAATCCACCAGCAGGATTTACACTCAAAAACCCAGCTCGAATAGCATTGGATTTTCCTGCAACTGGCAATGGGTTGAATAAAAATAACGTTAAAAGTGAGCAGGGTGTATTGAAAAGTGTAACGCTAGCACAAGCTAAGGATCGTACCCGTATGGTGCTCAATCTATCAAAAGCGGTTGGTTACAACACAGAAGTGAATGGTAACGACGTGATAATCGTGCTGCAGGGTGCAGCGGGTAATGTTGCAACGACTGTGGCAGAAACGAGATTCGCAGAAGCTGAGGTTGGTGGTAAAACTCATGCGATATCGAATGTTGACTTTACACGCGGCAAGAATGGAGAGGGGCGTGTTGTTGTTGATCTATCAGATACAAGCACAGGTATAAACATTAAGCAGCAGGGTAAACAAATTGTTGTGGACTTTGTTGATACAAATGTACCAGCCAATCTCCAAAGAAGGCTAAATGTGATTAATTTTGGTACGCCAGTGTTGTATGTTGATACGCTACAGCAGGGTAATAATGGACGTATGATTATTGAACCAAAAGGAAACTGGGAACAGTCTGCATATCAAGCTGACAAACAGTTTATTATTGATGTTAGACAGGTAGTTGAAGATCCCAATCAACTAGTCAAAGGTTCTAAACCAGGATATTCTGGTGAGAAGTTATCTCTCAATTTTCAGAATATTGAAGTGCGCTCAGTATTACAAGTCATTGCAGATTTTACAGGGTTAAATATTGTCGCTAGTGACACGGTGACTGGAAACATAACACTAAGGTTGAAAGATGTACCTTGGGATCAAGCTTTGGATATCATCATGCAAAACAAAGCCTTAACTATGCGCAAGGTAGGAAATGTGATTACGGTGGCCCCAGCTGAGGAAGTAGCCGCAAAAGATAGAGCGGCACTTGAAGCAGCAAAAGCGATTGATGAGCTAGAGCCTTTAATCACTGAAGTATTCAGACTGAAATACCAAAAAGCGGAAGATTTCAAAAATATATTAACAGGCCAGAATTCTGTTGCTGGTGGAGGAGGGGCAGTCGCCGGAAATTTAAATCAAAACAGAAGTATTTTATCTCCGCGTGGTAGTGCAGTCATGGATCCACGAACTAATACTTTGTTCATACAAGATACAGCAAAAAAACTAGCTGAGATTCAAGACATTATCAATAAGACTGACATTCCTGTGCGTCAAGTAATGATAGAGTCTAGACTCGTGCTTGCAGACGAGAAGTTTGGTAAAAGTCTTGGAGCAAGGTTTGGAGTGGAGTCATTTACAACGCCAGGTCAAAATACGTTAGCGGTTGGTGGTAATTTAGATTCCACAAGCGCTGTAACGAGATTTAGCCCTGACGGGACAACCGTTACACAAGCTGCATCAACTGGGGGTCTCGCTTCAAATTTACCTGTAACAACTGCAGGTGCTGGAAGTATTGCATTTAGCTTGTTTAGATTGCCTGCTGGATTGTTATTGAATTTAGAGCTCACTGCATTAGAAACAGATAACAGGGGTAAAATTGTTTCAAGCCCACGTGTTACAACAGCAAATCAACAAAAAGCTAAAATTGCATCAGGAACAGAAATTCCATACCTTGAAGCCTCAAGCAGTGGCGCAGCAACTGTATCATTTAAAGAGGCAGTATTGAGTCTTGAGGTGACACCTCAAATTACACCGGATGATAAAATCATCATGGATTTGGATGTAAGAAAAGAATCAGTAGGACAAGTGTTTGCAGGGGTTCCTTCAATTGATACACAGAACGTTACAACGCAAGTGTTAGTAGCTAATGGCGAAACTGCGGTGTTGGGCGGTATCTTTGAACAAGAGGAAAGAAATCAGGTAGAGAAAGTACCATTCTTTGGGGATATTCCAATCTTAGGGAATGCATTTAAACGTAGAACTAGGCAAGATGACAAAACTGAGTTGTTGATATTTATTACGCCAAAAATTATGAATGAAAGTTTAGATTTACGATAAATATTAACAAGTTAACCTGACACAGCGACAGGTTTACCTTAAAATGCCTATCATTCAATTGATAGGCATTTTTTTATGATGTCGTTAGATAGTAATATAATCTTCATAGGCCTAATGGGGGCTGGGAAAACAACGGTTGGCAAGCAACTAGCAAAGCAGTTGGGGAAAACGTTCTATGACACTGATCATGAAATAGAAAAGCGCACTGGCGTAAAAATTCCTGTGATATTTGATTTGGAAGGTGAAGCTGGTTTTCGAAAGCGAGAGACTGCCGTAATTGAAGAATTGGTGCAAATAAAAAACATCGTGCTAGCGACTGGTGGTGGTGCCATTTTAGCAGAAGAAAACAGAAGAGCGTTGAAAGCAAATGGCTGTATCATATATTTACGTGCAACTGTGAATGATCTATATAAACGCATGCGGCACGATAAACAGCGACCTTTGTTGCAGAATGTAGACATTAAAGCCAAATTAGAAACCTTATACCAAGAGCGAAACCCAATCTACACGTCTACAGCAGATATTATCGTTGATACGGGTCATCAGCCAGCAAGCGTATTAGTTAACCAAATTAAGAAATCAATTCAAGCATGACAAAACAAACACTACATGTATCTCTAGCAGATCGTTCATACCCAATACATAT
>JBFIDU010000166.1:0-4342 GCA_041603755.1 Methylophilaceae bacterium | reverse complement strand
GTCTTTGCTTCATCTGCAGCCCTTGTCTGTATTTTTGCACCTGTGATTTTCATGGATGGCATCATAGGCATGTTTTTTAAATCCTTTGCCGTTGTCGTAACTTTTGGTGTCATTATCTCTTTGTTTGTCTCACTCACACTGACACCTATGCTGTGTTCACGCTATTTAGGTGTCACCCAGCAGGAAAACAAAGTCTATACCGCCATTGCTCATACACTCAGCAAGCTCGATGATCTTTACAAGAAAATCCTTACATTTACCCTCTCACACCGCTTATTTGTTCTCTTGTTTACCGCAGTTTTTGTCGTAATTGCAGGCATGCTTAGTATGAAATATGTGGAAAAGGAGTTTGTCCCAGACTCTGATGAAAGTTATTTTAGAATTTCCGCCAAAACGCCATTAGGTGCCAGTCTTGATTATACTGATTCGCGATTGCAACTCATTGAGGCTGTGTTAAAAAAGCATCCAGAAACTATTGATAGTTACTATGCTTCAATTGGTACTGGATCACGGGGCCAAGTCAATGAAGCTAGTGTGAATGTGCGGTTGAAACCGAAAGAAGAGCGTGACATCAGCCAACAAGACTTAATGAAACTGGTTAAAAATGAGATAGATCAAATTCCTGGTGTGCGTGCTACTGTCTCACCTCCTTCAATTGCACGTGGTCAACGTTCTGAAAAACTACAATTCATCCTCACTGGAAACAACCTAGAGGAAATAGGCAACATAGCGCAGTTATTACAAGACGCGCTAAGCGCCAAATCAGAAATTGGCAAAGTTGATGTTGATGTTCAACTCAACTTGCCAGAGCTCAATATTGACATTGATCGTACTAGAGCGGCTAAATTAGGGCTTACTGCAAAAGATATTGCGTCTGCTATTAGTATGTTTGCTGGCGGTATGAATGTCGCCTCTTATAATGACAACCATGGAGATGGTCAACGCTATGATATTCGGATAAAAGCAGATGATCTTGCGATACAGCAGGCAAGTGATTTAAGCAAAATTTATCTGCGTAACAATCAAGGAGAGTTAGTCAGACTGGATGCAGTTGCCAGTTTCACTTCAACCTTAGGGCCTGCGGTCATCAGCCGTTATGACTTGCAGTATGCGGTAAATTTTTACGCTAACCCTACTGTTGCCTTAAGTGAAGCCTCAGCGATAGTCACTGCAACGGCAGCGAAAATTGTACCGCCAGAATTTACACTTAGCTTTTCTGGCCAAGCAGAAGAAATGCAAAAAACCATCAAAAATATGGCATTTGTATTTACGCTCGCCTTTATATTGCTCTACATGGTGCTAGCCAGCCAATTTAATTCATTTACACAACCTTTTGTTATTATGCTAGCACAACCATTAGCGATTATTGGTGGCTTAGTAGCACTTTGGCTAACTGGGCAAACCTTGAATATTTACTCGATGATTGGCTTAGTTTTGCTTATTGGCTTAGTGGCTAAAAACTCTATTTTGCTGATTGACTTAACCAACCAATTACGTAGCCAAGGCGCAAGCATTCAAGAGGCATTAAGTGAAGCTTGCCCAGTCAGGCTGCGCCCCGTATTAATGACATCACTTACTATTATTCTCGCGCTGATTCCTGCTGCACTGGGTTTAGGTGCAGGTAGTGAAACCAACAAACCTTTATCAGTTGCAATTATCGGTGGCATGATTTCGTCTACACTACTGACCCTTGTTGTTGTGCCAGCGGCCTACTCACTGTTGATGAATGGCTTAGAAAGATTAGCCACATTGAGAAAACAAGCTAATTAAGACTAACTCTGTAGGTTATCTGAATTAATAATGGCTGCGCATAACTGCATCAGCCATTACGCGTTAATGCTTTGCCAGACTGATGGTTAGCACGCCCAACAATACCAAAGCAGTGCCCGCTATTTGTAGCCAAGTAACGGGCTCACCTAAAATTAACCAAGCAAGAAAGATAGTCGATACTGGCCCAATCGAACTGACCAATGACACCTTATTGCTACCTAAGCGCTGAATACCCATGTTCAGCATAATCGAAGGCAAAACCGTTGCAATTAAGGCAATCATCAATCCAATACCATAAACTTGTATCGGTAAATGCATCGCTTGGTCTAAATCTTCAGTGAATAAAAAATGCACTCCACTCGCAATACTGATAATTGTCATCGTATAGGCAGTAAATAATGTTGCACCAATTCTTGGTATTATTCTACCGCTCAAGACCAAATAAAATGCATAGGTGATCGCACTGCCCAATACCAAACCAGCACCTAATAATGTATTGCTCGCTGCAGTTGTTGGCATGGCCAAATCGTGTCCGACCACCAAAAATACACCGACATAACTCAGTATTAATGCCACGATTTCATGCTTGGTAATTTTATGCTGATGCAATACACCGTTAAGTAAAATCACAATCGTTGGATATAAGAACAAAATCACCCGCTCTAAGCCAGCCGTTACATAGCTTAAACCAGCAAAATTAAGCCACATAGAACCGTAACCAGTGACTACGCCAATAAAAATCATGAGGCCAACATCACGCAAGCTAAGCCTTAACGTTCTTTTAGAATGCCTCATCCAAATAATAAGCCCCATGAAAAACGGAATAGAGAACAACATACGCAAGGCGATCAGTGTTGCTGCATTCACTGGATACACATAGGCGAGTTTGACCATAATCGCCTTGGATGAAAAAGCGACAGAAGCAACCAGCACCATGAATATCCCTGCTAAAGTTCTATTGGTCTGTATTGAAGATTCCATGCTAAAGCCCTAAAAATTGAGCTCGACGATGAAGATAAAAGTGAAGAATCAACCGCGAAGAGCTCGCGGTTGTAGAAAATTATGACAAACAACAACCGCAGCAGCGTGAGGCTCGAAGCCAGGCCGCTTTGCGAGTCACCATTAATGTTGTGCCGTTGTTTTTCATATGACAATGACTTTACGCGTACGTGCCTAAATGGTCAAGTGGGATTTGTTGGTAATGGGTTTACTAATTTAACCAAATACTGCAGGCTCAACCCTTCAATCTTTGGCTGCCACAAGTCCGGCTTTTCTGGGAATGCTGCAAACTCTCCTGTTCGTTCATAGCCCAGCCGCTCATAGAATGCAATCAGTTCGTGCCGTAATGAAATAACGGACATATGAAAACCAATTACGCGCCACTCACGTTTCGTCATTGCTTCTGCTGCATAAATAAGGTCTTTCCCATAACCTTTGTTTTGTAGTGCTGGCTTTACTGATATTTTGCCAAAGTGGGCGGTCACTTTCCCTGCGATCACTTGGCGCTCACAACAAACGGCTGCGACAATTTCGTCATTTAATACACCGACTAATACAAAGGCATCTTTTCGTTTAATGACATCTGCAATCTCACTGCTTGTTGTGCGTACGCCATCTAAAATGTCAGCTTCAGTTGTCCACCCTTTTCGACTTGTTTCACCTCTAAAGCAACTGTTTATTAAACCAGCAATGCTGGCAGCGTCTACTAATTCGGCTTTATAAAAATGGAGCATCTTAATTCACAATTTTTTGCACAACGAGGCTTGCTGTCATATCACCTTCGACATTCACTGTCGTGCGCAAGGTATCCAATAAACGATCAACTGGCAGCAGTATAGCGATTGCCTCAGCAGGCAATCCAACTGATTGCAGCACTAATACCATCGTGACCATACCTGCACTTGGAATACCTGGTGCACCCACTGACGCTAACATCGCTGTTAAAAAAACGATGGCTTGCTGAATAAATGTTAGATCTGCCCCAACCAGATTGGCAACAAATAAAGCGGCAGCTGCTTCATATAATGCGGTGCCATCCATATTCATGGTTGCTCCCAATGGAATGACAAAGCCTGCGATTTCCGGTTTTACATTGAGTTGCGTTGTAACGCAGCGCATCGTAATCGGTAATGTTGCCGAGCTTGAGCTCGTAGCAAAAGCTGTAATCAACGCTTGGCGGGCACCTTTCCAAAACCATATTGGTGACTTGCCTGTGAATATAAACAAAATAAGAGGCAGAATCACTACGCCATGTAATAGTAGTGTGCCAGCAACCACAGCCACAAACTTTGCAAGTGTTGAAAGCATTCCAATATCTTGTGTGGCAACTAATTTAATTAGTAAAGCGGCAATCCCAAATGGTGCAAGCACCATAATCCAATTCACGATACGCATGGTAACTTCGAGCGCCTCTTCTAACAGCACGAGTATGTTTTTATATCGTTCGCCGCCCATAACAAGTGCAATGCCCATAAACAATGCAAAAATCACAACTGACAATACTTGTCCTTCAGCTAACGCCTGAAACGGATTCATAAATAACTGATGTAAAAAATGTGCAAAGAACTCTGGT
>JBFIDU010000165.1:0-4365 GCA_041603755.1 Methylophilaceae bacterium | reverse complement strand
TTACGCTTAGGCGAACTGATGGTACAACAAGGGCTAATTAGCCAGGATCAGTTACGCATTGCATTAATAGAACAAGAGCAAAATGATATTCCACTTGGCAGACAATTAGTACGCCTAGGTTTTGTATCAGAAACCATGGTGCGCGATCTGGTTGCGCATACTATTGGTCAGGAAAGTATCGACTTGACTACGGTAGTTGCTGATGGCGATGCGCTAAAAATGGTGCCAGAAGACTTCTCCCGTCGTTACCACCTATTACCCGTGGCCTACGAAGAGTCGACTAAAACGATGATAGTCGCCATGGCTGATATGTTCAATGTGGTGGCATTGGATCAGTTGCGCGCAATGCTGGGCGGACAAATTCAACTTAAGCCTGTATTAGCTGCAGAAGCGCAATTAGAAGAGTACATTGATCAATTTTATGATTATGAGTTGTCGGTAGATGGCATCTTACGTGAAATTGAAACGGGTGAAATTGATTATCAAAGTCTGCAAACAGAAGGTGATGAATACACACAACCAGTAGTACGCTTAGTCGGTGCATTGCTGATGGATGCGGTTAAGAAAGGTGCTTCGGATATCCACTTCGAACCAGAGTTTGCCTTTTTGCGTATTCGTTATCGGATTGACGGTGTGTTGCAACAAGTAAGAAGTTTACATAAAAGCTATTGGCCTGGCGTTTCAGTAAGGCTTAAAGTTGTCAGCGGGATGGATATAGCGGAAACACGGTCTGCCCAAGATGGTCGTTTGAATATGAATTTGTGTGGACGACCTATTGATTTTAGGGTGTCTACACATCCAACTATTCACGGCGAAAATATTGTACTGCGTGTTCTTGATCGAGAAAAATCAATCATTCCATTAGAGCGAATGGGACTTAGAAGCTCAACTTTGGAAGAGCTCAAGTTGATGATGACAAGACCTGAAGGTATTTTAGTCGTGACAGGGCCTACTGGTAGTGGTAAGACGACGACTTTGTATTCACTGCTGTCTCACAAGAACACTGAAGCCGTAAATATCATGACACTGGAAGATCCTGTTGAGTATCCCGTGTCTCTTATGCGACAGACATCTGTTTCAGAAGTGAACAAAGTTGATTTCGCTAATGGCATCCGCTCTATCATGCGACAAGACCCAGATATTATTTTAGTGGGTGAGGTGCGTGATGAGGATACGGCAACGATGGCCTTCCGTGCTGCAATGACAGGCCATCAAGTGTTTACCACCTTGCATACCAACTCTGCATTAGGTGCATTTCCTAGGTTGTCTGATATTGGGATTTCTTCGGATATTATGTCTGGGAATATTATTGGTGTAATTGCACAGCGTTTGGTACGTGTGCTTTGTCCGCACTGTAAAGAAAGCGCAAAACCCACACCAGAAGAGCGCCGTATTTTAGGCTTAAAACGAACTGAAATGCCTGAAATTTTTAAAGCAAAAGGGTGTAAAAAATGTAATTTATCTGGCTACAGAGGTCGAATGGCAATTGTAGAGTTATTACGTATTGATGCTGAAATGGATGCATTAATCGCCAGAAAAGCACATTTAGATGAATTAAAAACGATCGCAGTTAATAAAGGTTTTACAACCTTAGCTGAAGATGGCATCAGAAGAATTTTGGAGGGATACACCAGTCTTGAAGAGGTAATGCGTGTGATTGATTTGACCTCACGTATTAACAAATAAAGGTATTTAAGCATTGGCAACCTATGATTACAGAGCGATTGATCAATCAGGGCTGAATGCAAAAGGCCAGATAGATGCACTCAATGAAGCTGATCTAGAAATACGCTTGGAGCGTATGGGGCTGGATTTAATAACGTTTAAAGAGACGGATAAAGCCAAAAGCCCACTAGCCAAAAATAAGGTTAGCAATCGAGATTTGGTCATGTTTTGCTTTCAATTGGAACAATTAACAACCGCTGGTGTGCCAATTTTGGAAGGCCTGAGTGATCTACAGGAAAGCACATCAAATCTTTATTTTCAAAAGGTATTAGGCGCTATATCCTCTGAGGTTGAGGGCGGAAAAATTTTGTCTGAAGCATTATCATCCCATCCTGATGTATTTAATGAAGTGTTTGTTAATCTGGTTAGTGCAGGTGAGCAGACAGGACAATTATCAACGGTATTTGATAATTTGAGTAATACTTTAAAGTGGCAAGATGAGCTATTTGCGCAAACAAAACGCTTGTTAGCTTACCCACTGTTTGTATTTATCGTCGTGATGGCAGCTGTTGCCTTTTTAATGATTTATCTTGTGCCTGAGATGGTTAAATTTATAGGTAGTTTAGGACAAGAGTTACCGCTGAATACAAAAATATTAATTGCTGTCTCAAATGCTTTTGTTGGTTATTGGTGGTTGTTTATAACAGTTCCAATTGTTGCTTTTATTGCATTAACTGCCTGGATAAAAAGTAGCGCAGATGCGCGATACAAATTTGATTATTTCAAACTTAAATTGCCGATGACGGGCGATATTTTGAACAAAATTATTATGGCGAGGTTTGCGCGCTATTTTGCATTAATGTATCAAACGGGCATTCCAGTTTTACAGGCAATTAAAACATGTGAAAGAATCGTTGGTAATAAAGTGATTGCGGATGCATTAAATCGTGCTCATGCACAAATTAACGCCGGTGACAGTATGAGTGAAAGCTTTCGTAATGCGGGGCTTTTTCCGCCACTGGTAGTAAGGATGATTAAAGTAGGTGAGAACTCTGGTGCGCTAGATAAATCATTGCTTAATATCAGCTATTTTTACGACAGGGATGTTAACGAATTAATGCAGAAAATGCTAAAAATGCTAGAGCCAGCACTGACTGTCATTTTAGGTTTGATTTTAATGTTTATTATGGTCTCAGTACTTGGTCCAGTTTACGACTCATTTAGTCACATGAAGATATAAATGCTTGGTAGCTCACAAAAACTAGTTTTATGTATCACTAATCAAAGCTTAACCGCTGGGCTTTGGCATGGGTCAAAACTACAGTCTTATCAGATTTTTGAGAATCATGATGAAGATTACACAGCGTTTAGTGTTTTTCTATCCAAGCATAAGGACATAAATGTCTATTTGATGGTTGATGCCATTGAGGAGGACTATAAGCTAGAAGCCTTGCCACATACAACAGGGAGTGCTAGACGAGAGATAGTTGCACGCAAGCTGAGTCAGTTTAATCGCAATAGTACCTATCGCGCCGCGCATTACATTAATCGAGATAAAAACAAGCGAAAAGATGATAACTTTTTATTTGTAGCGCTAAGCAATACCGATTTCATGCAAGGCTGGATGGATTCCATACAAGCAGAACACATACCGTTGGTTGGTGTTTATTTGCTTCCTATGGTGAGTCAGGTAATTGTCAGACAAATGAAATTAATGTCGCCACATATCTTGTTATGTGAGCGTCTTTCATCTGGTTTGCGACAAACGTATTTACACAATGGTCGATTGCGTATGAGTCGCTTAACGCCTATGACCAATGTTAAGCCAGCTCAACTTTCCTATTTTTATCTGGTGGAAATTGAAAAAACGCGTCTGTATTTATTGAGCCAGCGTTTAATTGCAGCAGAAACACCTTTACAAATGATTTTGCCTGCGATTGATGAAACCAGTGATGACATCGCAAAAAGTATTAGCCAAGATCAAGGCATTGAATGTAAGACTGTTGATATTCTTACCTTTGCAAAAAACAGCAATATTAGTCAGGACGTTGTTAAATCACATCCAGAGTTGTTGCACATGCAACTACTGGCAAATGGCAATGTTCCTGATAATCTGGCGCCAGCAGAGTTAACAAAAACACATAACATCAAAAATCTATGTCGTAATATTAATTTAGTCGCCCTTCTTGTGTTGATGGCTGGGGTATTGGTTTCTGGTATTTATTTTTTTCAAGCTTACCAAACAAAGCTTAATATCGAAGAAACAGTTACTAAGAAAGAAAAGCAACTTCAACAATATGAGCTGGTTGCGCAAAACTACCCAGAAACGCCAGTACCAGGACCAGATTTAAAAGCAGCAGTTGAAATAGCCAGCGCAATTAATCAAGAAACACCCAAAAGAATGATGCGGGTTATCAGTGTGGCTTTAAAGGATACACCTGAAATTGCGATTAATCGTATTAAATGGGTACAAACAAATCAGCTAGATATCAAAGATGGCAATGAAAACGCAGCAAGTAATAGTGCTACCCAACAAGTGGCTGGAACGCCCGAATCAACACTAAGACAAATTGGTTTTATCAATGCTGAAATAAGACGTTTTAAAGGCGATTACCGAGCAGCATTAGCAAGCGCGAGTCGATTTGCTAACCAATTAAGAGCAAACCCATCTGTTGAACAAGTAAAAATCTTGCAAGAGCC
>JBFIDU010000164.1:0-4371 GCA_041603755.1 Methylophilaceae bacterium | reverse complement strand
GATTAACTTAATAATAATTTGACACATTTCTATATTTATGGAAATATAGAAACATGAATCATACATTAGCAGTCACACAACTTTCATCCATTGCAAACGAAGCGCGTTTAGCAATTTTTAGACTCTTGGTTCAGGCTGGTGTAAATGGTCTGGCAGCAGGCTCTATCTCAGAAAAACTATCGATTCCAAACAGCACATTATCATTCCACCTCAAGGAATTGAGTCATGCAGGCCTGATTAATGCCCAACAACAAAGTCGCTATATTTACTATTCAGCCAATTATGAAACCATGAATAGCTTACTTGCCTATCTAACTGAAAATTGTTGTGCTGGTGAACAAGACTGCTGCACTACAACTATCTGTAACACTCAGAATGAGGAATAAAAACGATGAAAAGAATTCACCTGCATATTTCCGTAGCAGATTTAAATAAGAGCATCTCATTTTATCAAGCATTATTTGGACTACCGCCAACAATACAAAAAACAGACTATGCAAAATGGATGCTGGATGACCCAATTGTTAATTTTGCGATTAGCCAACGAGGCGCCACGATTGGGCTCGATCATATTGGTATTCAAACCGATAGCGACGAAGAACTAAGCACTATTAAAGCACGAATGGAATCTGCTGAAATGGAGATACTCAGCCAAGAAGGTACTACATGTTGTTATGCCAAATCAAATAAACATTGGGTGCAAGACCCTTCTGGCATCGCTTGGGAAACGTATCACACACTTGAAGAGGCGCTCACTTTTTCCAATACAGGCGAAATCAAATCAGATAATAGTGCCTGTTGCGTGCCAGCAGAGAGTATCCAATTCAAACCATCAAACGGAAAAACGAAACATGACAATAAATCAAGCTGCTGTTAGTACAAAACCAAAGATAAGCGCTTTTGAACGCAACCTAACATGGTGGGTGCTGGGTTGTATTATTGTAGGCATTACCCTTGGCAAAGTAGCGCCTGGATTCTTTCAAGGACTTGCTGACATTAAAGTCGCAGAAGTCAATTTGCCCGTTGCTGTTCTCATCTGGCTAATGATTATTCCCATGCTGCTCAAAATTGATTTTTCTGCGATGGGGGAAGTCCTGCAACATGCAAAAGGCATAGGTGTGACCCTATTCATCAACTGGCTAGTGAAGCCCTTCTCAATGGCATTACTAGCATGGATTTTTATCCGCCACCTGTTTGCCGATATGCTGCCTGTCGATCAAATTGATAGTTATATTGCAGGGTTGATATTACTCGCGGCTGCACCTTGTACTGCCATGGTATTTGTTTGGAGTCACCTATGTGATGGCGATGCCAAGTTTACGCTATCTCAGGTGGCTATCAATGACACCATTATGTTGTTTGCATTTGCACCCATCGTTGCATTGTTGCTAGGCTTATCTAGCATTATCGTGCCTTGGGATACCCTACTTATCTCTGTCGTTCTGTTTATTGTTGTACCTATCATTATTAGTCAAGTGATGCGAAAAATCCTGCTAAATAGCGGAAATGATTCGGCACTTAAGGCCATGCTGCAAACATTACAACCTATCTCACTTGCAGCATTACTCATCACACTTATATTGTTATTTGCGTTTCAAGGTCAGCAAATTTTAGATCAACCATTGATTATTTTATTGCTCGCTGTACCAATACTCATTCAAGTTTACTTTAACTCCATGCTCGCCTATTGGTTGAATAAAAAATTCAACGTCGCTCACTGTGTCGCTGCACCATCTGCTTTAATCGGCGCATCAAACTTTTTTGAGCTTGCCGTTGCTACAGCAATCGCATTATTTGGGTTTAACTCAGGTGCTGCATTAGCAACTGTGGTCGGCGTACTGATAGAAGTGCCAGTCATGTTATCAATAGTCGCTATCGTCAATCGCAGCAAACAGTGGTATGAAAACTAACGAGGTTTATCAATGATGAATATTTTGTTTTTATGTACAGGTAACTCATGCCGCTCTATTTTAGCTGAAGCCACTTTTAATGCCTTGGCACCGGACAATATGCATGCAATAAGCGCGGGCAGCAACCCGACAGGAGAGGTACATCCTCGTTCAATTGCACTCCTTAAAGAGGAAGGTATCTCTACCGAGGGTTATTACAGTAAATCTTGGGATAACTTACCAAGTGTGCCAGATATTGTCATTACCGTCTGTGGCAATGCAGCTGGTGAAACCTGTCCTGCTTATTTGGGAAGAGCAATACGTGCCCATTGGGGTGTTGATGACCCCGCCAAAGCAACAGGAACCGAAGAAGAAATTAACGCTAGCTTCAGGAATGCATATACGATCTTAAGAAGGCGAATTGAGGCCTTTCTGGCACTGGACTTTAGTCAATTAACTGAATCAACGCTCACTGAGAAACTCCGTCAAATAGGTCAGCTCTAAGATACTGTGCTGTAAACTGTAAACCAAATTATTAATAATCGATTTTAAAATACTCTTAATGTAAATTATTTCTCCTCTACAAAAACTTCAAATATTTTGACAAATGGTATTTATGACATACCATTCATTGTTTGTCACATTACTGTCACATTTGCTTTCTACAATGATGGTCGTAGTTAAGTGCGCAGTTTAAACGCGATAAATGGTCGCACTAGCTGTGTTGAAGTTATAAATTTTTATTATTTGGAGATTCTTCATGCAAACGAAGTTTGTTAAATTATTAAGTGCAGCGTCGATTTTCGCCGCAAGCTTGACTGTTGCGGCGCCATCTTTCGCAGCAGCTGAAATCACTGGTGCTGGCGCATCATTCCCTCACCCAATTTATGCAAAATGGGCAGAGTCATATGAAGTGAAAACTGGTGTTAAATTGAACTACCAAGCGAGTGGTTCAGGTGCAGGTATTAAGCAAATCAGTAACAAAGTTGTTGATTTTGGCGCTTCAGACATGCCTTTAGAGCCTGAAGAATTAACTAAAAAGGGATTGATGCAATTCCCTACTGTTGTAGGTGGTGTAGTTCCAGTTGTAAACATTCCAGGTGTTGATGCAGGAAAATTAGTATTGGATGGTGAGACATTAGCAAACATTTATCTCAAAAAAATCACCAAATGGGATGACCCAGCTATTGTTAAACTAAACCCAAATTTAACATTACCCAACAAATCAATTACAGTCGTGCATCGTTCTGACGGTTCTGGTACCACATTCATTTTCACGAATTACTTAGGTAAAGTAAGTAAAGAGTGGATGGATAAAGTAGGCGCTAATACTGCTGTAAAATGGCCGACTGGTGTTGCTGGTGCTAAAAATGCTGGCGTGGCTTCTTATGTAAAAACAATCAAGTATTCAATCGGCTACGTAGAACTTGCCTATGCAACACAAAACAACCTTGCTTATACAGCAATGGTTAACAAAGAAGGTTCAACTGTTCAACCTACCATTGAATCCTTCCAAGCAGCTGCCGGACATGCTGATTGGGCAAGTGCACCTGGTTTTTATGAAATTCTTACGAATGAGCCAGGTAAAGATTCATGGCCTATTGCTGGCGCAACATTTATCTTAATGTACAAACAACAAGAAAATGCTGCGATGGCAAAAGAGGTGCTTAATTTCTTTGATTATGCGTATAAAAATGGTGATTTAAGCGCAAAAGCATTAGATTATGTGCCACTACCTGACAACGTAGTACAGCTTATTCAAAACAAATGGAAGTCAGAAATGAAGGCGAAAGACGGATCTGCTGTCTGGAACTAATTCTAGGTAACCTATAAAATGTCATCCTATAATAGTAATATGGGGAATACAGGAGGGGCCTCGGCCCTTCCTGTTACTTCTTTCGATACAGAAACCGAAGCTAAAGGGTCAACATTGACATCACCAAACAAACCTAAACAAAATATGGGTGCGATATTAGATAGTTTATTTAAAAACACCACCATGTTTTTCGCTGCTTTAGTATTATTACTACTTGTAGGCATTATCGTTTCATTATTCATAGGCAGTTGGCCAGCTTTTAAAACGTTTGGCTTACCCTTTTTCACCAGTACTGAATGGAATCCAGTCACCGAGGAATTTGGCGCACTCGTGCCAATTTTTGGCACAATTGTTACCTCAATCATCGCCATGATAATTGCGATACCACTCAGTTTCGGTATCGCATTATTCATCACAGAAATTGCGCCAGTATGGTTGAAGCGCCCGATTGGTATTGCTGTTGAATTGTTAGCAGGTATTCCAAGCATTATTTACGGTATGTGGGGCTTATTTATCTTTGCCCCATTATTTGCTGAACACGTTCAGCCTTGGATTAATGACAACTTAGGTGAATTACCATTAATTGGTATGCTATTTCAAGGCCCACCAATGGGTATTGGTATGCTAACGGCAGGTTTTATCTTAGCGATTATGGTGATTCCGTTT
>JBFIDU010000163.1:0-4375 GCA_041603755.1 Methylophilaceae bacterium | reverse complement strand
CAAGGCTGCACGTTGCTGCAACCGTACGACATGGAAGTTGGCGCGGGCACCAGCCACACCGCTACTTTTTTACGTGCCCTTGGTCCTGAGCCATGGAAAGCGGCCTATGTCCAGCCTAGTCGACGCCCTAGCGATGGCCGCTATGGTGAAAACCCAAATCGCTTACAACACTATTACCAGTTTCAAGTCGTATTAAAGCCAGCACCTTCCAATATTATGGATTTGTATTTAGGTTCACTTGAAGCGTTAGGTTTTGACCTCAAACAAAACGATGTCCGTTTTGTAGAAGATGATTGGGAGAATCCTACACTTGGTGCCTGGGGTTTAGGTTGGGAAGTATGGCTAAATGGGATGGAAGTCACTCAGTTTACTTATTTTCAACAAGTGGGTGGCATTAACTGCAAACCTATTACGGGTGAAATCACTTATGGTTTAGAGCGGTTAGCGATGTATTTGCAAGGGGTGGAGAATGTGTATGATTTAGAATACTCCCTAGGCGTAAAATATGGTGACGTGTTCTTACAAAATGAAAAAGAACAATCAGCATACAATTTTGAACATTCAGATATTGAATTTTTGCTAACTGCATTTAACGCGCACGAAAAACAAGCGCAACACTTAATGAACGAAAAGCTTGCACTGCCTGCTTATGAGCAGGTACTTAAAGCAGCACATACATTCAATCTGCTCGATGCGCGTGGTGCTATTTCGGTCACCGAACGTGCAGCTTATATTGGTCGTATTCGTAACTTAGCGCGTAGTGTTGCAGCGAGCTATCTTGATAGTCGCGCCCGCTTAGGCTTCCCTATGGCACCAAAAGATTGGGCGGAGGAAGTCCTTGCACAGTTACAGCAGCAACAAGAAAAGAACAGTAAAAAGGCAGCAGCATGAGTAATTTATTAGTCGAACTATTTGTAGAAGAACTGCCACCGAAGGCATTAAAAACATTAGATGTAGCATTTGCTCAAGTACTGGCTGAATCATTGCAATCGCAAGGTTTAAGCAATGCAAACAGCGTTTTAACACATTATGCGACCCCTCGTCGTCTAGCTGTACATTTAACAAACGTAATTTCAAAAGCAGCTGATGAAGAAGTCGCGCAAAAACTCATGCCAGTAAAAGTTGGTTTAGATGCACAAGGTAATGCAACACCTGCATTAATGAAGCGATTAGATGGAATGGGACTAGATGCATCTGCGGTAAGCAAGCTGCGTAAAGAAAACGATGGTAAAACGGATAATCTGTTTATCGACATGATTAAAACAGGCGTCACACTGAATGAAGGGCTGCAAAAAGCAATCGAAGAAGCATTATCTAAACTGCCGATTCCAAAAGTGATGACTTATCAGATTAATGATGGCTGGGAAACCGTGAATTTTGTCCGCCCTGCTCATGGTTTACTTGCATTACATGGTGAAACAATTATCCCTATCAGTGTTTTGGGATTAACTGCTGGCAACACTACTGTTGGACATCGTTTTGAATCACATAAAGAGATCATCACGATAAACACTGCGGATACTTATGCCGAGCAACTGCGCGCAGAAGGTGCTGTCATTGCTAATTTTAATGAGCGCAAAGAAAATATTGCAGCACAACTCAAAGCAGCCGCAGATAAAGAAGGCCTGACTGCAATAAATGATGATGATTTGCTGGATGAAGTAACCGCATTAGTCGAGTTGCCGAATGTGTTGGTAGGACAATTTGAAACGGCATTTTTAGAAGTGCCGCAAGAATGCTTGGTACTGACCATGAAGGCAAATCAAAAATACTTTCCACTGCTAGACAGTCATGGCAAGCTTTCTAATAAGTTTTTAATTGTCTCTAACATTAACCCGAAGGACCCGAGTGCAGTCGTTGGCGGTAATGAGCGCGTGGTGCGCCCTCGCTTAGCAGATGCTAAATTCTTTTTTGACCAAGACCGCAAAAAGACGCTTGAAAGCAGAATAGATAGTCTGAATAAAGTTGTCTATCACAATAAACTTGGCTCACAAGGTGAACGTAATAACCGAGTTGCTAAACTTGCAGGCGAAATTGCTGAGCAACTTGGTGGTTTATCGCTCACGACAAAAGCAGTATTAGCTGCTCGCTTATCCAAAGCAGATTTAGTGACAGACATGGTGGGTGAATTCCCCGAACTACAAGGCATTATGGGACGCTATTATGCGCAACATGAGGGGATAGATGATGAAGTAGCCTTCGCCATCGAAGATCACTATAAACCACGCTTTGCTGGTGATGAACTACCACGCAGTGCGGTTGGTATTTGTGTTGCATTAGCCGATAAACTAGAGACGCTGGTCGGATTGTTTAGTATCGGAGAAAAACCGACTGGTGATAAAGACCCATTTGCATTGCGCAGACAAGCACTTGGTATAATCCGCATGCTGGTTGATGCAAAATTGCCATTAAAATTTGACATCTTAATCCAACTTGCCCTCTCACAATTTACTGCAGATAAAGACACTTTGGATGCTATCAAATCATTTTGTTATGATCGCTTAAGTGTCAGCATGCGCGACCAAGGCGCAAGCGCACAAGAAGTAGAAGCTGTACTCTCGGTTATGCCAGATTTATTAAGTGAAGTTCCTCAACGTTTGGCTGCTGTACAAACATTTGCAACACTCCCAGAAGCGCCAGCACTTGCTGCGGCAAACAAACGTGTTGGTAATATTTTGCGTAAAGTGGAAGGTGAGATTATATCTAAAGTCGATAGCAACTTACTGAAAGAACCGCAAGAAATTGGATTGGCAGAAGCACTGGCTAAGACCAAACCAGAAGCCGACAAGCTATTTGAAACTGGTGACTATACAGCCTCATTACAAACACTTGCCGTGCTTAAACAGCCTGTTGATGCTTTTTTTGATAATGTAATGGTGAATGCAGAAGATCCTGCACTAAAAGCTAACCGTTTAGGTTTACTCGCAACGCTACACCAGACGATGAATCGCGTCGCAGATTTATCTAAACTAGCTAGTTAGGACTACAAGGCTAATTGATGAAGCTGGTCATTCTTGATAGAGATGGTGTGATTAATAAAGAGAGCGATCTCTTTATTAAAACACCGGATGAGTGGATTCCAATTCCTGGTAGTTTAGAAGCCATTGCATTGTTAAACCAGCATGGTTTTCATGTTGTTGTGGCTACGAATCAATCAGGCATTGCACGCGGCTTATTTGACATGGTCACGCTAAATGCCATACATGACAAAATGCAACATGCTGTGGCTCAGGTTGGCGGGCATATCGATGCCATTTTTTACTGTCCACATGCTGCTAGTGATAATTGCGAGTGTAGAAAACCCAAGAGCAATATGATTACAGATATTGGTCATCGCTTTGCAGTTGATTTAAAAAAAGTACCTGCCATAGGAGATGCAATGCGTGACTTGCAGGCATTTGCAAAAGCAGGATGCCAACCTATGTTAGTTAAAACTGGAAAAGGGAAAGAAACCCTAGCGAAAGGTAACTTACCTGTAAACACTCTCATCTTTAACAATTTGGCTGAAGCTGCTAATTATATTGTCAAAAAACATTAACCGCTGTTTGATATGATTTATCTACGCTCATTTATCTTTAATCTTGGCATGTGGATTTTCACCATCCCCTTCACCACTATCGGCTTACTGACTTTTCCGCTAGCGCCAATGCAACGCTACCGCTTTCTGAGTCAATGGGCCCGCTGCATGCTATGGTGGTTGCGCATCAGCTGTGGTTTAAGCTTTGCTGTTAAAGGTCGCGAAAATATTCCAGATAGTCCAAGCATTATTCTTTGTAAACATCAATCGGCTTGGGAGACGTTAGCATTACAATTGATTTTTCCGCCACAAGTATGGGTACTCAAACGTTCACTGTTATTGATTCCTTTCTTTGGTTGGGCACTGGCACTCACATCCCCCATTGCAATTAATCGATCTGCTGGGCGTGAAGCGTTAAAACAACTGGTTACTCTTGGCAAAGAACGTTTGGCTAAACAGTTTTGGGTCGTCATTTTCCCTGAAGGCACTCGCACTTCGCCAGGCGAGCATGGCAAATATCATATTGGCGGCGCCTGGCTGGCCACACATACAAAAACCCAAGTGGTGCCTGTCGCGCATAATGCTGGGGAGTTTTGGCGTAAAAATTCCTTTCTAAAATATCCGGGCGTCATTCAAGTTAGTATTGGCAAACCAATGCAAACTGATGGTGTAAAGGCAGATGTGTTAAACCAGCGAGTTGAGAACTGGATAGAAGCCGAAATGAACACTTTTACTCTATAGCCGCATCATGGTGCAAAAATCTATTCAGCTTAATAATGGTGAGACGATTCCATATCAATTGGAGCGCAGACCACGCCGCACGGTTGGACTAAAAATCACTGAAGCGGGTTTAGTCGT
>JBFIDU010000162.1:0-4387 GCA_041603755.1 Methylophilaceae bacterium | reverse complement strand
TGCTTTTGGTCGTGGCGAATGGTTTGGCGTTGGATTAGGCGCTAGTGTAGAAAAATTACTCTACCTGCCAGAAGCGCACACTGATTTCTTGCTTGCGGTAATCGCTGAAGAGTTAGGTTTTGTTGGCGTGGTCACTGTGCTCGGTTTGTTCTCATGGCTTGTAATAAGAGCGTTCGGCATAGGCAAAGAAGCGATTGAAAACGAACGCTATTTTTCAGCACTACTCGCACAAGGAATTGGGGTCTGGCTAGGTGTGCAAGCGATTATCAATATCGGCGTCAATATGGGTGTCTTGCCGACTAAAGGCTTAACGTTGCCGTTACTTTCATTTGGCGGTAGCGGTATTTTAGCAAATTGTATAGCAGTTGCCGTGTTGTTAAGGGTTGACTACGAAAATCGCCGTATTCAGAAAGGCTTGCCAGTATGATGACAACGACATCTACGCCAATTCAAGCAAAGCCTACTTTAATGGTCATGGCGGGTGGCACGGGTGGTCATGTGTATCCTGCAATCGCAGTTGCGGATTATTTACATGCGCTAGGCTGGAAAGTAGTCTGGCTTGCCACAGAAGGTGGAATGGAAAATCGTTTGATTGCTGATAAACCCTATAGCAAGGCAATGATTACGATGCGCGGTGTGCGTGGAAAAGGATTAATCGGCTGGTGCTTGTTACCATTCAAATTGCTTGTAGCTTTTAAACAAAGCTTGAGCGCAATCAAGGAGCATCAGCCTCATGTAGTGTTAGGGATGGGTGGATTTGCTGCATTCCCAGGGGGCATGATGGCTAGCTTACTTGGCAAGCCGCTGGTGATACATGAGCAAAATTCAGTTGCTGGATTAACCAATAAAGTGTTGCGCCATGTTGCCAGTCAGGTATTAGCTGCTTTCCCTGCTGCTTTTGGTAATAAAGCGACCTTAGTTGGCAACCCTGTACGTGATGCGATTTGCCAGTTGGACTCACCGCAAAATCGCTATAGCAGCAGAAAAGGCAGGCTGAGATTGCTGGTTGTTGGTGGTAGCTTGGGTGCTGCGGCATTAAATGATGTTATCCCTAAAGCCATTGCCAAAATGTCCGAGGCAGAACGACCTGAAATCGTCCATCAGGCGGGTGAAAAACACTTGGCTATATTGGAACAAAATTACAGCAAAGCGGGTGTAAGTGCTGATACAAAATCTTATATAGAAGACATGGCGTCGCTTTATGCATGGGCTGACATCGTATTTTGCCGAGCAGGCGCGCTTACCATAGCAGAGTTAGCATGTGTCGGGGTCGCTAGCGTATTAGTACCATTCCCTCATGCGGTTGATGATCACCAAACATCTAATGCGCACTATTTAAGTGAAAATAAGGCGGCAATTTTGATTCAGCAAACAGACTTAAGCATAGAAAAAGTGAATGAGTTACTTAGCAATATGACAAGAGAACGATGCTTAGAAATGGCGATTAATGCACGTTCGTTGGCGAAGCCTGAAGCAACCAAATCGGTAGCAGAGGTCTGCGTTTCATTAGCGGGAGTAGTGGCGTGAAACATAAGGTCAAAAATATACATTTTGTTGGCATAGGCGGAATTGGTATGAGCGGCATAGCTGAAGTGCTCATTAATTTAGGCTTTAATGTCAGTGGATCTGATCTTGCTACAAATGCGACAACAAAGAGATTGGTAAGCTTTGGCGCAACAATCTATCAAAACCACGCCAAAGAAAATTTAGGTGAAGCCGATGTGGTTGTCGTCTCAACTGCAGTCAGACAAGATAATCCAGAAGTCATTGAAGCAAGAGAACGGCATATCCCTATTGTGCCAAGAGCAATGATGCTAGCTGAATTAATGCGATTCAAACAAGGAATCGCTGTGGCAGGCACTCATGGCAAAACAACAACGACAAGCTTGATTGCCAGCATATTAGCCGAAGCAGGTATGGATCCGACCTTTGTGATAGGCGGTAAGTTGGAGTCTGCCAGTACCAATGCCAGATTAGGTGCGGGGGAGCATATTGTAGTTGAAGCTGACGAATCAGATGCTTCATTTCTACATTTAAGTCCAATTTTGGCGGTAGTGACAAATATTGATCAGGACCATATGGAAACGTATGGTCATGATTTCGAAAAACTCAAAAACGCGTTTGTAGAGTTTTTGCAGCAGCTGCCTTTTTGGGGCATGGCAGTTTTGTGTATTGATGATGAAAATGTGCGCGAAATATTACCGCGCGTGACTAAACCTGTGACCACCTATGGTTTTAGCGAGGATGCGAGTATCAGAGCAAGTGCAATACGTGCAGATAATGGAAAAATGCATTTCAGAGTGACAAGGGTAAATGGTGTGACGACAGAGTTCGATGTTACGTTAAATTTGCCTGGTCATCATTATGTGTTGAATGCACTTGCTGCCATCGCTATCGCCAGTGAATTAAATGTTCCAGATGCAGCGATTATTAAAGCGTTAGCAGAATTTAAAGGTGTAGGCAGAAGGTTCGAGCGATACGGAGATGTGGCAACAGGTAAAGGCGGTACGTTTACGCTAATCGATGACTATGGGCATCACCCTGTAGAACTGAGGGCAGTTATCGCCGCAGCAAGGGATGCCTTTCCGAATAGAAGGTTGGTATTGGCATTTCAGCCTCATCGTTACACGCGGACAAGAGATTGTTTCGAGGATTTTGTGCAAGTGATTTCAAGTGTTGATGTTGCCTTGCTCACGGAAGTATATTCCGCAGGCGAGGCACCTATCGTGGCCGCTGATACAAGAACGCTGATTCATGCAATTCGTGTAATCGGAAAGGTTGAACCAATATTTGTAGAATCAAAAGATGATTTGCCTGCTGCCATTCTAAGCACGGTACAGCCAGATGATGTTGTGCTTGTGATGGGGGCTGGCAGTGTGGGGCAAGTAGCATCTGAAACTAAGGCAATGATGGCATGATGCAAGCAGAATCACTGACTAGACTGTTTGAAAATGAGCCGCTGGCAAGGTATACAAGCTGGCGCGTCGGAGGCACCGCTGATCGGCTATTTATACCAACATGTTTAGATAAGTTGGTCGAGTTTTTACAAAGTGTTGACCCGCATGAACCACTCTATTTTATCGGTCTTGGCAGTAATTTATTAGTACGGGATGGTGGAGTGCGCGGTACAGTTATTGTGATGCATCAGGCCTTAAAAGATTTAAGAGTAGATGGAAATTATATTTATGCAGAGGCAGGTGTCACCAGTGCCAAGCTGGCTAAATTTAGTGCAGCTAATAAGCGTAAAGGTGCAGAGTTTATGGCGGGCATTCCGGGCACAATTGGCGGTGCATTAGCAATGAACGCTGGATGTTATGGTGGTGTGACTTGGGATATTGTCTATCAGGTTTTAACCATTGATAGGCGCGGTAATACACACGTTAGAAACGCAAGTGAATTTGTAACAGGTTATCGAACGGTTGCTATGCCAATGCCAGAAGAGTGGTTCTTGGGCGCATGGTTTGTATTAGAGGCAGGTAGTGAGCAGGAGTCTACAAGGAAAATTAAAGACTTGTTGGCAACGCGTTTGGCAAGTCAACCACTCAATTACCCCAGCGGTGGGTCAACGTTTCGCAATCCTGAAGGGGACTTCGCGGCCAGATTAATTGAGGCAAGTGGATTAAAGGGTTACCAAATAGGCGGTGCACAAATATCGCCGAAGCATGCAAATTTTATTATCAATGTAGGCAATTGTAGTGCGCTCGATATTGAGTTGTTGATACGGCATATCAAAGAAGTCGTTTTAGAAAAGCAAGGTGTGGCTTTGCAGCAAGAAGTGAAGGTGATAGGTGAGTATGCCTAATAAGATTTATAAGGATATGACAGCTAAGGATTTTGGCAAAGTAGCTGTATTGCTTGGTGGGGAGTCTGGCGAGCGCGAGGTTTCATTATTAAGTGGTCAAGCCGTACTGAATGCATTAAAGCGTCAAGGTGTCATGGCTGAGGCATTTGACCCACGCGATCGTGATATGGATGAGTTAGTTACGTTTGATAGAGTGTTTATTGCACTCCATGGCCGCTTTGGAGAGGATGGTACGGTACAGCGCACGCTAGATAGTATGCAAATACCTTATACAGGAAGTGGTGTAACCGCATCAGCAGTAGGGATGGATAAATGGCAAACAAAACTGAAATGGGCAGAAGCTGGTGTTGTCACACCGGCTTATGAGCTAGTGAATGCAGAAAGTGATTTTTCCGCAATAGAGCAGAAACTAGGTTTACCACTATTTGTGAAACCAGCAAACGAGGGATCAAGTATTGGTATCAGTAAAGTGAAAAAAACTGGTGAGCTAGCAGCTGCCTATGCTTTGGCAGCAGCAGCAGATCCTTTGGTGATAGCAGAGCAATACATAGGTGGCGGTGAATATACCGTTGGTATTTTGGGTGA
>JBFIDU010000161.1:0-4403 GCA_041603755.1 Methylophilaceae bacterium | reverse complement strand
GAAGGTGAAGTGACAGAAAAGAACAAGCAGTAATTTAGGCTGCAAACGTGTTTGATATTTCTTTTTCAGAATTGATGATTATTGCAGTGGTCACGCTGCTCGTAGTTGGTCCAGATAAACTACCGCACTTAGCGCGCACGGTAGGTGCTTTTGTCGGTCGCTTACAGCGCTATGTTGCACAGGTTAAAGAAGAAGTTAATCGTGAAGTGCGCTTTGAAGAATTGCAGAGCTTACAGCAAGAAATCAAAGAAGGTAAGCGCAAGGTAGAAGCAAGCATGATGGATGGTGTTGATGACATCCATGCAGCAGTAACATCGGTAAAAACTTCACGAAAGCCGGATTCAGATGCAGCAGAGGCAGTTGTTAAGATGAATGCCATTTCTGGCAAAGTTCAAGACAAAGTAGTACCCAAAAAAAAATCAGCAAAAGTAGCGGAAGTAAAGAAACCGGTTGCACGTAAACCAACAGCAAAGAAAAAAACGAGTAATACGTGATGGGCACACCAACAGAAACTTTTGTGAGTCATCTGATAGAGCTACGTGACCGCCTGTTGCGCGCAGTGGTTGGTTTGCTCATTGCTTTTCTAGCACTATTTCCTTTCGCAAATAAGATTTATGCACTTCTAGCAGCGCCAATGATAGATAAGTTGCCAGAAGGGACCCATATGATTGCAACAGCAGTCGTGACGCCATTTTTTGTGCCACTCAAAGTTGCAATGATGGCTGCGTTTATCATTTCACTTCCTCATACCTTATATCAGTTGTGGATGTTTATCGCGCCAGGTTTGTATGCGCATGAAAAGAAACTGATGTTACCAGCTATTGTGATGAGCAGCTGTTTATTTATATGCGGTATGGCATTTGCCTATTTTCTTGTTTTCCCAGTCGTGTTTACATTTATTTTAAGCAGTGCGCCCGATGGGGTTGCTGTGATGACTGACATTGCAGAGTACTTAGATTTTGTCATGACTTTGTTTTTGGCCTTTGGCTTTGCATTTGAAGTGCCTATTTTGGTTGTTTTGATGGCCCATTTTGGATGGGTGACTACGAAACAACTAAAAGAAATGCGCGGCTATGTTATCGTTGGCGCATTCATTTTGGCTGCCATTTTCACACCACCAGACATTATTTCACAATTCATGCTGGCAGTGCCTTTGTGGTTGCTGTATGAGGTAGGTGTAGTCGTAGTGCAACTCATCCAAGGAAAAGAAAAAAACATTCACGCGGAGCTATAAGTCATTCTTCATCATTGGCAACAATAGGAACTGGCCTTTTACCGATTAAGATGGCAATATCCAGTTGCTTACCAGCACGAATGATTTTCAAATCGGCTTTTTTATTCGGCTTGAGAACAGCAATTAGATTAAGCATGGTTGCGCTGTTGATAACAGGCTTATCATTGATAGCGACCAGTACATCGCCGGCTCTTAGGCCAGCGCGTTCAGCAGGACTATTTGCTATAACGCCAGCAATGAGCGCACCATTAATTGATGATAATCCAAATGATTCAGCAAGTTCAGAATTCAGATTTTGTGCTTCTACACCAACCCAACCACGTGTGACGACGCCCTCGACAGCAATTTGTTCCATTACTTGTTTGGCGATACTGATTGGAATAGCAAAACCTATCCCCATGCTACCGCCATTACGAGAATAGATTGCACTATTGATGCCGACTAAATTGCCAGAAATATCAATCAATGCACCACCAGAATTGCCGGGATTAATTGAGGCGTCTGTCTGAATAAAATTTTCGTATGTGTTGATGCCTAAGTGATTTCGACCTAATGCACTAACGATGCCTTGCGTGATGGTTTGTCCGACGCCAAAAGGATTGCCGATTGCTAAGACAATATCCCCTACGTCCAACTCATCTGTTTTGGCAAATGTGATCGATGGTAAATTGGTTGCCTCGATTTTCAGTAGTGCAAGGTCTGATTCAGGATCGGTACCCACCACTTCAGCAGGTAGCTTTCTGCCATCTGCTAGAGCAACTTCTATGGCATCAGCTGAGGAGATAACGTGGTTGTTTGTTAATATAAGGCCTTGATCGCTTACAATCACGCCGCTACCCAAGCTATTATCTGATGGGTCTTCCTCAACTTCATCCTGATCCCCAAAAAAATGTCTGAATAAGGGGTCGTCCATAAATTGTTGGTGTGGGTTACTTGTTGTTTTGCTTGAAGTGAAAATATTCACCACTGCAGGCATCGCCTTTTTGGCAGCGTCTCGGTAGCTACTTATTTTGTTCCCAGAGCCCTCATTAGATGCTTGCTTGATAACAATAGGCTTTTCATCCGAATTGAATAATGCAGGTTTAAAGGTTTGAAGGACGAATAAGATACCTAAGCAAACGGTAACCGTTTGTGCAAAAATAAGCCAAATTTTCCGCATTGATTTTATGTCTGTCATAATAATTGTTTAGTATAGGCGAAATTGAATCAATTATTAACAAGCTAGGGATGCTAAATGCAGTTAAAAGAGTTAAATCATTATATCGCACAGTTATTGTTACCAGAACGTTTCAATGATTATTGCCCCAATGGATTGCAAGTAGAAGGAAAATCTGAAATAAAAAGAATAGTAACTGGCGTAACTGCTAGCATGGCATTGTTACAAGCCGCGCAAGCAGAGAACGCAGATGCGGTTTTGGTGCATCATGGATATTTTTGGCGTGGTGAGTCGCCTGTTGTAACTGGGATTAAAAAGAACAGGTTGCAATTTTTGTTGGCGCACGACATGAATCTCTTCGCGTACCATTTGCCATTAGACGCACATGCAGAGCTTGGTAACAATGTCATGCTGGGAAAAGTGTTCGGCTTTGGTTCGATTGCTTATTTAGATGATAAGAACATGATGCCATGGGTTAAACTTGAACAAAATAGGAGTTTAGGTGTCTTTGCAGATGAGCTGAGCGCAAAGCTTAACAGGCAAGTTCAATATATCGGCGACCCAAGCAAATCAATTAGTACTGTTGCTTGGTGTACTGGTGCTGCACAAAGTTACATGGAGCAGGCAATAACTAATGGAGTAGATGTTTTTATTAGTGGTGAAATCTCAGAACAGACGGTACACTTGGCGAGAGAGTCAAATACCGCTTACATTTCAGCTGGGCATCATGCAACAGAACGATATGGAATTAAGGCCTTGGGCGAGCATTTGGCAGAAAAGTTTGATCTTCATCATCAATTTATCGATATTGATAATCCAATTTAGTTTTTATATTCAATTACTTATAAAATATTTCTTGGCTAACCTGTTATGCGTAAGGTATAATCTGCGCATCATTGGAAGCTAAAGAACACCCCAAAAAGGTGAGTAAAGGAAAGTGGTCGATGTCAGAGTCAGGTAAAAGTAAATCAGCAGAAAGCGCAGCGCTTTCATTTCAGCCTCCCTCAGCAGTAGATTTAGAGAAAAGGCAGTTTTTAACAGTTGCAACAGCAGCAGTTGGCGCAGTAGGTGTTGGTGCAGCCGCAGTACCGTTTGTTGGCAGCATGTTGCCGAGTGAACGAGCAAAAGCAGCGGGTGCTCCAGTAGAGGTTAATATCAGCGATATTGCCCCAGGGGAAATTAAAACGGCTGAATGGCGTGGGCAGCCAGTCTGGATTATCCATCGTACCGATGAGATGACAGCGGAATTACCAAAGCATAATGATCAACTGACCGATCCAAAATGTGAAGTCACCTCTCAGCAGCCTGAGTACTGTCAAAATCAAGATCGTTCAATCAAGCCAAATATCGGCGTGGTAGTTGGAATTTGCACACATTTAGGATGTTCCCCTACGGCAAAATTAAAAACTGGTGGTGATATGGGTGATAGTTGGCCAGGTGGATTTTATTGCCCGTGTCATGGTTCAAAGTTTGATTTAGCTGGTCGCGTCTTTAAGGGCTCGCCAGCACCCACCAATTTGGTTGTGCCACCACACTCCTATGCTGATGACGATACGTTGGTTATTGGCGTGGCAACTGAGATGGAGGCATAGTCATGGCGGAGAACAAGCAAGGTAATATTGTTGCTAATCTATATAGCTGGGTTGACCGACGTTTCCCACTAACGAGCACGATGAAAGCGCATCTCACTGAGTATTATGCGCCCAAAAACTTTAATTTCTGGTATTTCTTTGGTTCTCTAGCTATGTTGGTTTTGGTCATGCAGATTGCGACAGGCATCTTTTTGACCATGCATTATAAGCCATCAGCAGCAGAAGCTTTTGCTTCCGTTGAATATATTATGCGTGATGTTTTTGGCGGTAATATTATTCGTTATATGCATTCCACAGGCGCGTCAATGTTTTTTGTCGTCGTGTATTTACATATGTTCCGTGGCATTATTTATGGTTCATACAGAGCGCCACGTGAATTAATCTGGTTGTTTGGTGTTGGCATATTCTTAGCCTTAATGGG
>JBFIDU010000160.1:0-4409 GCA_041603755.1 Methylophilaceae bacterium | reverse complement strand
CTGGATGACCCCATTGCTCCCAGAGCCTCTTTTGCTCAGCTAGTCCTTTGGCTTTGCGCGAACTAATCGCTGCAAAAATGCCACCGTCTTTCAAATCGCAATCAATATCGTACTTGGACACGCGCTCGCGAATGACCTGTGATCCTTCAAACATCATGCGCGCTAGCGGCTCAGCTACAGCTTTACCGTAGTTGCGCTCAATCACATCAATGTCGCGCGAAAAACTATGCACAATCTGGCCACCATTGCGCCCCGAGGCTCCCCAGCCAACTCTTGCCTGCTCCAGAATGACCACTTTTAAACCTGCTTCGGCTAGTGCAATACCGGCGGAGAGGCCAGTGTAGCCAGCGCCGACGATGCATACATCGGCTTGGGTGCTGCCTTGTAGTGCTGGCCGCTCGGGAGACTTGTGAGCAGAGTAGGCATAGTAAGAAGGCGCGTGTGATGGCTGATTGCTAGTGGTAGTTGAAGTGACCATTGTGTCTCCTGATAGGGGTTTGCAAGCAAATGCGCGTTCAGCAAGTCATGCTTGATGGATTAGTCCTTATTTTGCACATAAAAACCTTACTGTGCCAATAGTCCGGGCAAAAATAACTATAGTTGTAGGATGTATTAAATAGTTTGATAGGCCTTATGTAATTTATTGTCTTAATTTCAGCAGTATATTTCTAACTGGTGTCGGGATAGCTGCCTCGATAGCATCCTCAATTGGCATCCAAATAGCATTTGGGGCTGTTTGCTTGCTTGCGCTCATAACAGTTAGCGGCTGCGGCGTAATCGCCAGTTTGTAATGGGTAAAAGCATGGTTCACGATTGCTAGGGATTCTTCTGGCTCTGTTTCTAAACCAAATAGTTGTTTTGCCGCTTCAGATGCAATGGCATTTACGTTGATTTCAGGCAGGCTCCATAAACCAGCCCATATGCCTTTTTGTGGGCGTTTTTCCAGTAAGACTTCTTTACCCATGCGGATAATTAGCATGGTGGTTTCTTTTTCTGGTAATGCCTTTTTTGGTTTAGGAGTAGGTAGTAAATTGGTTTTGTTATGGATTAATGCTTGGCAGCTCATGTTAAGTGGGCACTTCGGGCATTTGGGTTTGGTGCGTGAACAGACTAATGAGCCTAAATCCATTAGGCCTTGTGTATAGGCAATAGCGTCCTCAGTAGGGTTCTCTCGTTCGGCAATTAACCATAGTTTTTTCTGTATCGCATGGCTGCCAGTCCAACCGTCCAATAAAAAATATCGCGCAAAAACACGTTTTACATTGCCATCTAATATGGGTTGCGGGTTATTGAGTGCAAAGGTAGAGATTGCCGCTGCTGTAGAACGTCCTATGCCTGGCAAGCTGATAATATCTTCAAATTGTTGCGGGAATATGCCATTGAAGTCATCAACGATGATTTGTGCCGCATAATGTAAATTGCGTGCACGTGAGTAGTAACCTAAGCCACTCCAATGTTGTAACACTTCTTCTTGTGTAGCTTGTGCTAAGGCTGCAATGGAAGGAAACCGTTGCATAAATAGGGCATAGTAACCAATTACTGCAGTCACTTGCGTTTGCTGTAGCATGATTTCCGATACCCAAATGGCGTATGGGTCTGTGGTGTGTTGCCAAGGCAAATCGTGCCGGCCATGTTTTTTTTGCCAGCTAATGATAGCTTGCGATAACGCGCCCATGTCGTAATTTGCTAAAACTTGAGAAGGTCTTTGAGTCCTTCTTTTGCTTGCTCTTCTACTGATTTTGGCTTTTCTTCTGCGGCTGGTTCGGTAGCTGGTTTTGTTGTGTCAGATGGGGTATCAGTTTTAGGTGCGGCATCAGTCTCTGTGTCCTTTTTCTTCTTGCCAAGCAAACCTTTAAGTGCGTCGACTTTGTTATCACCTTCAAGTAACTCTTGTACGGCAGCGCCCTTTTCTCCACCTACTTTTTCTAGCACTTTTGCTTTGGCTAGGCCTGTGGCAATCGCTTTGGTATCAAGCCCAAATTTTGGATTGGTAAATGTACCTGAGATTTTGAGCGGTATAGCGACACCAGCTAGCTCGTCTAAATTTTCCCCGCCCTGCCCTTTAATCGATTTAACAATGGTAGGTGTTGCTGTGTAATTTATTGTTTCACTGCCAATATTAATATCGCCACGGCTATCGCCTTTTGCTAGACGTAATATGGGTGCTTTCATCGCTAAATCTTCATTGTGCGCAACGCCATCTTTTATAGTAAAGCTAGCAGTCAGTTCACTAAAATCAGTTTTTTTGGTTTCATCAGCATCAGCTTCAACTGCGTTACCCTTGAGCATATTCACTTTATTTTTAATGCCGCGTATTTGGCCAGCTATATCAATTCCTTTAATGGCGCCATCAGTTAATGCGAGTGAAGAAGTACCAGCTAGATTTTTTTTAAAAGTGTTCACCGTATTACCTTTAATATTTATATCAACATTGAGGGTGCCAGTGCCTGACAACATGTCATTATTGATGGTGTCTTGTAATAACGGTCCAATAGAAACACTGGTCATGGTTTGTTTAAAAGCGATATCAGGCGTTGCACGCGCATCTAGCCTAAGTGAACCTTTCATTGCTCCGTCATACAGGTTGGCGGATAGAGGTGAAAGCGTCGCTACGCCATCATCCGCTTTCAAATCGATACGCACATTAGAGACTTTCGTTTTGCCATAATTGAGTTTACCTATGCTCAATGAGCCATTTGCATTTAAGGCCTTTAGCGCACTCAAATCAATCACTTCATCTCCTGTTGATTTTGTCTCGTCAGGTGCTTCGCTGATATAGTCATTCAAATTCAATTGGTCTATATCAAGGTCAAATGTATATAGCGGATTATTAAACTGGCTAATGCTTAATGCGCCTTTAATTTGGCTTTCATTTACTTTTACATTCAGGCCATTAATAGCTAACTTTTTACCATCTGCTTTTAAGTCTAGATTAAGGCCACTGATTTTATGTTTGTCATAGAGAATGCTATTGATTTTTATTTTTCCATCTAATAGCAAGCTGTTTAGTGCAGATAAATCGGCTGGTTTGCTGGTTTTTGCTTCAGTTGCATCAGTCTTTTTCGGTGCGCCTAACAGTTTATTCAGATCCAATGTATCCGCGTTTACATTAAACTTAATATTCGGCTGTTTAAAGCTTGAGACGGCGACATCGCCATTTAATTTTGTGTCTGCGAGCACTAAATCGAATTTGCTGTTTGCGCGTTCATTATTAATGTCAGCATGCGTGCTTAAGTTAAATGTGCCTTGCATGGCGCCATTGGGCAGACTCGGATCTTTAATATTGAGTTTGCCCACCAGTTTAGGTATATCAAAGATCAGCGCCTCTATATTGCCTGTAAATGGTGAAGAAAATTCACCTGTTACCGTTCGATTGCCCTGCTCAATTGAGATGTCACCAGTAATGCCACTGCTTTGAACTGCTTTTGGTGAGCCTTTCATATCAGCAAGCACCATATTAACTTTTAAATCACCATCAGCTTTATTTTGTACTAAGCTAACAGTTACTTGATTACTACTTACATTGTCTTTTTCGATGTTAATGGCTGGTGCTGCTAAATTGATTGATTGTTTGACGCCATCAAAATCACCACTTAAAGTAAGTTTTAAATCATCAACCAAGAATTCCATACTTTCGGTTTGCGCATCAATATCGCCTGTGGCTTTAATATCGACATTTTTACCATTCAGTAAGTCACCTTGAACGGCGCTGTCTAGACCAGTTACTTTAAAGCGTTTCGTTTCAGGATCATATAAAAAGTTACCTTTAACGCTTGTGTTTGCAGATACCACAGGTTTATTCGCTTCAACATGAAAGCTTGTATCAAGATCAAATGCTTGACCTAATGCGATATGACCAGCTTCCATATTAAATTCACTGATTTGATAGCTGGCCTCTTGTGTTTCATCCTTGTAATTGATTGCTGAGTCTGTGATATTGACGCCTTGCACATCAAATTTAATATCAGATGACTCGGATTCGTCTTTGCTCATCAAGTCATCATAATTTGTTGTACCGTCTTTATATTTCACAATATTCGCTTTAGCGCCATCAATGTAAATGGTATCGACGACTAATGAATTCTTTAATAACGGCAAAACTGCAAGTGCGACTTTAGCACTGTTAATGGCAGCAAACTCTTTATCGGATTGATGTTCAGAAATAGAAACTTTGCCGAGGTTCGCACCTAGCTTTGGCCAGAAGCTGAGGCTGATGTCGCCATCAATGATGAGTGTGCGCTCTTTCTTTTCTTTGACTAAATCAATAATTTGTTGTTTGTAGTCATTGGGATTAAACGTAGCAGCAAAATAAGCCATTATTAGTATTACGATGAGGATGAAGCCACCAATGGCAAAAGCAGCATATTTTAAATATTTATTCATTTATCCTCCTCCACTTACTTGCTAAT
>JBFIDU010000159.1:0-4409 GCA_041603755.1 Methylophilaceae bacterium | reverse complement strand
TGCTAAGCCAGCATCAATCACATATTTAATGCCAGGTACGGTCAAAGAGGTTTCAGCAACATTGGTGGCTAATACAATCCGTCGCTGCCCATGTGGCTTAAATATTTTTTGCTGATCGGCAATGCTTAAACGCGCAAATAGCGGCAGCACTTCAATATGCTTAAGCTTAGGTGAGCGTCCTTGGTATTTACGCAAATGATCCGCGGTATCGCGGATCTCGCGCTCACCCGGCAAGAAAACCAAAATATCGCCGTCGCCTTGCCGAAGCAAATCATCAGCAGCGGCTAAAACTGCCTCCTCTATAGCCTCTTCTTGGTCGTCTTCAGCTAACCAGCGTGCTTCTGTTTTACCTTTACGCTGTATACCGTGCAGCGTTGTATTTGATGAGTCGTCATCTTCAATATCATCATCTACGGTAACAGCTTCATGTGAAATGTAACCAGCTTTACCCAGTGGGCGATACCGCACTTCTACAGGATAAGTTCTGCCACTCACTTCAATAATCGGTGCATCGATTACTTCACCAGCCTCATTGGTGCTAGCAAAGTGGTTACCAAATCGTTCTGCATCAATGGTTGCAGAAGTGACGATAACTTTTAAATCTGGACGCTTTGGTAGTAATTGTTTAAGGTAGCCCAGTAAGAAATCAATATTTAGACTACGCTCATGCGCTTCATCAATAATAATGGTGTCATAGGCATTTAAAAATTTGTCGCCTTGCGTTTCAGCCAACAAAATTCCATCTGTCATCAGCTTAATATAGCTGGCTTCTGAGGACTTCTCATTAAAGCGTACTTTATACCCAACAATCTCACCCAATGTTGAGTCCAACTCTTGGGCAATACGAGAGGCGACAGATCTTGCTGCAATGCGTCTTGGCTGGGTGTGGCCAATTAAACCTGCAACTCCCCTACCCAACTCTAAACAGATTTTTGGCAGTTGTGTCGTTTTACCTGAACCTGTTTCACCACAGACAATGACTACCTGATTTTCTGCAATCGCTTTGGCAATCTCATCGCGTCTAGATGAAACGGGCAACTCTAACGGGTATTCTGGTTTAGGTAATTGTGCTAAACGCTGTGCGTAGCGTTGGGATGAGTTTTGCACTTTACGTGCAATTTCAACCAGTAAGTTTTCAACCGATTTATTTTGCTTAACTAAGTCTTTTGCTTTTTGGAGTCGTCGCCTGATAGGGAAGCGATCCACCAGCATACAGTTGGATAGTTGCTTTTCTAATTGGGAAATGAGTTGTAACGGTTTATTCATCAAGGCGTGATTTTAGCATGCAAATGCGCATAAGCTTTTTTGGCGGCAACAAGCGCAAGTTGCTGGCTTTCTAATATTGCAAACCAATTACTCAAGCATAAGCTTAACGTGCAATAACAATTAACCGATTCGCTTACATCTAATTTCTCTCGACCTGAACTATTATGAATACAATGAATTTTTCTAATATGTGGCAAATAATCAATTAATCAATCACGCTTTGTACAATCTTCAATGCCCGTATTACCACCCTTATACTCTGGCTCGAAATAGAACTTACGAAAACTTAGCTTACCATCTGAATTACGCTTAAATTGAGCAATACCCGTACCATAATCTTTCGTGCTCGTATCAGTTAATGCAAAATGCATAGCAGCGACATTCCCAGTCGCTGCAGCATGACCTAGATAAGTCCCATAGCCAGGCACTTCCAGCTTAAAGTCATAACTGGCATCATGGCCTTTACTGTACTCTGGCTTCAATTTCATGGTCACAATGCCAGTATATTTACCTTCATGCGCATCATCTCCAGTGCAATCATAAACACCACTGTAGTCTGCATATTGCGCTTCCTCAGCAATTGAAAATTGCGCAGACAAGAAAAAAGAGATCGCCATTAAAGTGGCAGCAATATGATGATTTTTCATTCCAGAAGCCTTGATAAAAATTGCTTAAATGATAGTGTGCAACATCTTACCAATCAAGAGATTTTGGCACTTCTGTACCATTCAATTGATGTCGATAATTAGCGCTCGCTTTATAGACAATTCTCCTAGCACGGTTTAATGCGCCGATTGGGCGATGCGCGGCTAGTGCATTCCAAGGAGAGAATGATAAATTTTCACAAAAAGATTGTTGCTCAGCTGTATCAAAAGATTGTTTTGGGATTGAGATTGTTGCAACAGGGATAAATGGTGAGTCACCTTCTTCCCAGAGCACGGTTGCATCTTCAATTGGCATTTGCTTGGTTGAATCCTGTAACTGTACTGACAATTGCATACAAGCACTATCCTCAGTCAGTTCTTTTGCTAGTCTGTGCCTTAAAAAATCAGGGTCATCAATAGACTGTTGCTCTGGTATTGCAGATTGGCATGATTGCATTTTAAACTTAATGTTATGCGGCCCTAGTTTATAGGCAGTATTACTAAAATATGTCGTCCACAAAGGGCTAGGAGGAGGCGGTGCGTAAGCTGTTACCAGCTGCCAAAGTTCTCTTAGCCGCCACTTAAATGGATTGTATCCTTGAATAAAATACTTGGGACTTCCCTTCTCTTTTACAAATTGATTGTAGTCTCTAACAGTAGTGACAAAAAATGCAGGACTATTATGGGCAATAAACTCTTGTGTATTCCCTCCATTTAAATTAGTGCCCACATTGAGTAATTTGATGGCCATGCCGCGCGCATCCCGTGCACGATCATCCGCTTTTGCCATATTAGAGCTACTATTTGAAAAACGAATCCATGCTTTGTATTGTTGCCCTGGTATAGTAAAAACACCGTGTCGCAATTGTGGGTGAATATCTTGATCAATGTCTACATAAGCTTTAACACAAGCATGTCCTTTGGCATGCACACCACGGGCTGCATAAGTTGTTTTTAACTGATCCACAATATTCACAGCCAAATCAGCAGCGCGCTCGATTTCTGTTTGTTCATTTGGGGGAATTACCTCTTTTGTCGTGACTACTGCATGTGTTTGCAAATGATAGGTTAAAAAGGCGGCCAGTATCGCCACAAGTATTATCGCCAGCAGCACTATTTTTTTGATTAAACGCATGATGTTGGTTGCTATAGAGTTTTCATATATTCAACTAATGCCCAGCGCTCGTCCTCAGTTAATGCTGGCTGCCCATATAAACCAGTACCATACTCATGGCCTACATTGCTGTTACCTGGCAAGCTAGTATCAAACACAAAATCATTTTCCTCTGAATCCAGCACATACCCAACATGTTTGGGATCAAACTCCCACGATCCTAAACTAAATTGTTTCAATCTATCTTTTGCTGGCAATAATAACTGGTACAAGTTAGGTACTGAACCATTATGTAAAAATGGCGCACTGGTCCAGACACCATTTAATGGGCGCGCTTTATAGGCCAGTAAAGCATGGTCCGATACTTCTTGCCCTGTTTCTATTATCTTGCCATCCACATATTTTGGTGGACGCGTGACATCTGGGTGACCCAATTTTTTGGCATCTCGCTTGGCTAGATAGGCTTGTAATGGATTATTCTTAACAATACCCACCATAATATTGTTAGCAATATGAATAGCAGGCGCCTCTTCAGGTAAAGGATCGCCCGCAAAGTAATATCTAGGCCGTCCTTTAAACTTACCAGATTGCCCTGTTAATTTAATGGCATTTTCCGCCATCAATGGATCTGTCTTTATCTCTGCTACCGTACTCATTCGGACTTGAATAGTACGTTTGGAGTCTGTTCTATCAATATCTAAGTGGCATTGCACACAATGCTGCTCATACAAGCGACGCCCTTGTTTTGCTAACTTGTCGTCAATTTTGGGAAAACTATCTGGCCATTGTGGCGAGTGCAATTCACTTACGACACGTTCTAGTTTCCGTAACTCACTGGTTTGAATGGATGAGGCATATCCGCCATCAATAAAGCCTAGCCACTCTGTTATCTCAGTTTCTATATCACCAAACACACCTATCACTTCACCAATATTCCTAGCTAATGCACCAACACCAGTATTGGATTGCGAACCATTCCACTCCACATAATCGTGCTGTGGTGTATCCCAAATATAGGGAATACTGGTTGGTGCATTTGGAGCGTTACGATTACCCTCTACGCCTGTTGCAAGTAGTGCTTGATTCAAAATGGCGCCAAATGCATCTAAACGCGTATAACCTGCAACAATATCTGCGTGGTTGTGTTGCATATGCGCCTCACGTTTTTCATAAATATTTTTTAAACCAACACGTAACGCTTCAATTTCCTTATCTGATGCTTTTTTACCCAGCACTTGTTGTTGAAACCTGCTAAATTTATCTGGTTGCGACAGTGTGGCCTTAAGTGCAGCTGTTAACTCACCCAAAAACTGGTTGAGATGAATAAAGGATTGCCCACCATCAATATGGATGGTTTCGCCTTGATAAGTCACTTGTTGCGTATG
>JBFIDU010000158.1:0-4439 GCA_041603755.1 Methylophilaceae bacterium | reverse complement strand
GCTAATTGCATCATCAATAACGAACTATTGTTTTTTCTTTAATGAAGATAACCTACGCATCAAGCCATTCAATACATCATCTTGCATATTTTCATTTAACTTCTGTTCTTCTGTTTGCTTAGCTAATAATGTGGCATCACTATAAGTGTAGTCTCTTCTAGATTCAATCGTGTAAACGTCACTCCATAACTCCTGACCAGCTAATTTTGTGCGGTAATGGATACGGTAATACAGTTCGTACTCATTAACAGTACCGGTCCCAGCCAAAGATAGGATGCGTTTTTCATTTTCCTCACCCACGAGTTCAAGTCTTAGTTCTGCATCCTTAGGTGATTGCAGAATGGCTATATTACTGGTTTCCAATGCTTGCTTTAAGTCCCTTGAAATAACCAAGGTGTTGCCTTCTATAGAAATAGATTCGAAAGGAATTTCACTGGGTCCGCGCAAATGAAAGCCGCATGCGGAGAGTGTCCCTACTATGAGGGTAAATAAGCAAAGGCGCAGGGTTTTATTCAAGGTTTATCCAATCACTACATTAACAAGTTTATTTGGCACAACAATGATTTTACGCACACTTTTGCCATCAACCAAGAACTTGGTTACACAAGGTTGTTCAACAACCGATTGCTCAATTTCTTGTTTAGTCGTGTTAATCGACACTTGTAAATCACCGCGTAATTTGCCGTTGACCTGTATCATTAATTTGACTTCATCTTGCACCATCGCTGATTCAGCTGGTTCTGGCCATGGTGCATTTAAGATGTCATCTCCAAAAGCAAGTTCTTTCCATAAAGTTTGCGCTATATGTGGTGTGAGTGGCGAGAGCAGGCGTAGCAAAATAGATAACCCCTCAAAAGCAACACTCTGCCAGCTATCTTCGGCTTCTTTTTGAATTTTTTCCAATGCATTCAATATTTTCATGCCACTGGAGGCAACAGTATTAAACTGTTGACGTTCCAAATCAAAACTTGCTTGCTTTAATTCCAAATGGATTTCACGTCGAACAGTCGATAAATTGCTGCTGAGTTTTGTTGGTAATTCTAATCTCTTCTCAGAAGAAAGCGCGTAAGCGAAACTCCAAACACGTTTGAGAAAACGATGAGAACCCTCAACGCCTGAATCTGACCATTCTAATGTTTGCTCTGGTGGTGCGGCAAACATCATAAAAAAGCGCGCGGTATCAGCGCCATACTGCTCAATCAATGACTGTGGGTCGACCCCATTACGCTTTGATTTAGACATAGTGCCCATGCCTTGAAAGTCGACAGGTTTGCCATCTGATAGCAGGTTGGCTCCTATCGTCTTGCCATGTGCATCATGTACAAGTTCTACTTCCTCTGGTGAGAAATATTCGATCCCACCTTTTGAGGTACGCCGCGAGAAAATATGGTTTAACACCATACCTTGTGTGAGTAAGTTGGCAAAAGGCTCATCATAATTGACCAAGCCCAGGTCACGCATGACTTTGCTCCAAAAGCGTGAGTATAGTAAATGCAAAATAGCGTGCTCAATGCCACCAATATACTGGTCAACTGGCATCCAATAGTTGGTTTGTTTGTCGACCATTGCAGTGTCACTTAAGCCGCTGGCGTAACGGGCATAATACCAACTCGAATCGACAAAAGTATCCATGGTGTCAGTTTCACGTTTTGCTGGCTTGCCGCAGCTAGGGCAATTACAATTGATAAAGCTCTCTAACTTGTTCAGTGGATTGCCAGAGCCATCAGGCACACAGTCTTCTGGCAGTTTGACTGGTAATTGGTCATCTGGAACTGGCACGTCACCACAATCTTCACAGTGGATAATAGGAATAGGGCAACCCCAATAACGTTGGCGAGAAACGCCCCAATCGCGTAAACGCCAGTTGGTTTGTTTTTCCCCTAGGTTTTTAGATGTCAGGTCAGCGGCAATCGCATCGAGAGCCTCTGTATAATTTAGTCCATCGTATTTGCCAGAATTGAGGCAAGAGCTTTTTGTTTTATCACCATACCACTCTTGCCATTCTGTATCACTAAATTCAGCATCACCGACGGCAATCACTTGCTTAATCGGTAAATTATATTTTTTGGCAAAGCCAAAGTCACGTTCGTCATGTGCAGGCACGGCCATTACAGCGCCTTCACCGTAAGACATCAAGACATAGTTACCAACCCAGACTGGTATTTTTTCGCCTGTTAGTGGATGGGTCACGGTTAGGCCTGTATCCACGCCTTCTTTTTCCATCGTTGCCATATCCGCTTCAGAAAAAGAGCCCTTCTTGCATTTCTCAATAAAAGCAGCTAACTCAGGGTTGTTTTGTGCGGCGTGGGTAGCCAATGGATGTTCCGCTGCTACGGCACAGAAAGTGACGCCCATAATCGTATCAGCTCGTGTGGTGAATACCCATAGTTTGCCATCTTCAATCATGGTATGATTGCTATCTTTAATGTCATGGGTAAATGCGAAGCGAACACCGACACTTTTACCTATCCAGTTCGCTTGCATGGTTTTCACACGCTCTGGCCAGCCTGTCAGTTTATCAAGGTCGTCTAATAACTGTGGTGCATAGCTGGTGATATTGAAGTAATAGCCCGGAATTTCACGCTTCTCGACCAGTGCACCAGTCCGCCAACCTCGACCTTCAATGACTTGTTCATTTGCTAGCACGGTTTGATCTATCGGATCCCAATTGACGGTTTGGGTTTTTTTATAAGCAATGCCTTTTTCTAACATACGTAAAAATAGCCATTGGTTCCACTTGTAATATTCTGGCTGGCATGTTGCTAATTCGCGTGACCAATCGATTGCAAAGCCTAAAGACTTAAGCTGTGAACGCATATAGGCAATATTGTCATAAGTCCATTTTGCCGGTGGTACATTATTCTGAATCGCGGCATTCTCTGCAGGCAGTCCAAATGCATCCCAACCCATAGGTTGCAGTACATTAAAACCTTTCATATGGTGATAACGACTTAATACATCACCAATGGTGTAATTACGCACATGACCCATGTGAAGTTTGCCGCTTGGATATGGGAACATGGATAAACAATAGTATTTTGGTTTCTTACTATTACTCTCTGCTTTAAATGCTTGGTGGTTATCCCAATATTCCTGCGTGGCTTTTTCGATTTCTTTAAATGGGTATTGCTGCTGCATAACGTTTTGATGAAAAAAGTAAAAGCGCCATTATACTTGAAGGTCTTCCCTTTGGCATGGCTATCCCTTACTTCTTTAATCGCTGATTTTGAAGAGACTTTTTTTAGTTGTTTGTTATTGAACTAAGTCTTTATAGGCATGCCAGCTAGCATGGCCAATAATCGGCATGGTCATGATTAGCCCAAGATAGAATGTTGCAAAACCAATTAGTACTAACAGAACAATCGTCAGTGCCCAAATTGCCATTTGTATAGGATTGCGCACCACGGCAATTAAACTGGCAATTGCTGCGGTTACAGCGTCTGTTTTTTTGTCCGCCATCAATGGGATAGCCACCACACTGACCGAAAAAACAAATGCAGCAAAAAAACCACCTACAGCGAAGTAAACTAAAGCAAAAGTAGGTTGTTGAAAAGTGATTAAAGTATGGATGATATCCAGAAAGGTAGGTAATCCACCTTGGAAGAATAACGCAAAAATCACTAGTGATGCACGTGCCCAAATTAATAGAATAACAACCAATACGCCAGCAAAGATGCCTACATTAATTAAATTAGTGCGCCATGCCGTTAAGGTGAGTAGAAGGTTGGGCTTTTCTCCAAGCTCCATGCGACGACTCAGATCATAAAGCCCCATGGCTAAGAAAGGCCCCACTAACAGGAAGCCAGTCGTCAGTCCAGACAAGAGCCAGCTCGCATCAAACAAAACAGCATGCATCAAGAAGCCGGCAACAGCAAAAACAAAGCCATAAAATAAACTGGCCAGTTTTGCCTGGCGTAAATCATGCACACCAAGTTTTAGCCAACTCAAAATTTGATTGAATTTGATTTCACGAATGACCGGAAAGTTACTGTTTATACTTTCGTTTGCGGCTGATTGCTGATCACTCATGTGCTATTCCCTGACTAAGTTAATTCGCTACATGTATTTATTTCTAACTGAGGGCGTTGAAAATGGTATCTCTTATTGAGGTCATGTCGCCCAGACCATTAACTTTTACATGTTTAGGTGCGCCTTTTTCACCACTGTTTGCCCAATTGGCATAGTAGTCTACAAGCGGTTTTGTTTGGTCGTGATAGACTTCCAGACGTTTTTTGACGGTTGCTTCTTTGTCATCTTCACGTTGTACAAGATCCTCGCCCGTGACATCATCCTTGCCATCAATTTTTGGTGGGTTGAATTTGATATGGTAAGTACGTCCACTTTCAGGGTGGCTGCGACGGCCACTCATGCGCTCAACGATTGCACTATCAGGTACATCAATTTCTACGACATAGTCGATCATTACACCAGCTTCTTTC
>JBFIDU010000157.1:0-4473 GCA_041603755.1 Methylophilaceae bacterium | reverse complement strand
TTTGAACGCGACATGAGTGTGGTTAAGAATAATTATACGCAGACCATTGAACCGCGTTTGTTTTATGTTTATATTCCCTACAAAGATCAAGACTTGTTGCCAGTATTTGACTCTTCGGTTGCAAACTTAAACATGACCACGCTGTTTACAGAAAATCAGTTTAATGGTGACGACCGTATCAATAATGCCAACCAACTGAGTCTTGCCGTTACCTCCCGTATGATTGATAGCGACACTGGTGTAGAGCGATTTGCTGCCACCATTGGTCAACGCTATTACTTTGCAGATCAAAAAGTGTTTTTACCTGAGACATCAGTTTCATCTCAAGGTGGGTCAACTGCCGACAGCAACTCTTCAGACATTATTGCTGCGATGACTGCACATCTTAATAACCAATGGAAACTTGATGCTTTTTGGCAATACAACACAGATGACTCTGGTATGGTGCGTACCAATTTACTGGCTCGATACAACCCTGAACCTGGTAAGCTGATTAACGCTGGGTACCGTTATACACAACAATTCCTAGAGCAAATCAATGTATCTGGTCAGTGGCCACTCAGTCAAGGCTGGTATGGCGTTGGACGGTTTAATTACTCAATTAGAGAAAAAACATTGATTGAAAGCTTGGCTGGTCTAGAATATGATGCGGGATGCTGGCAAGCAAGAGCAGTCGTTCAACGTGTTGAAACAGCCACAGCTAACGCAAACTACGGTTTCTTTATTCAACTTGAACTTGGTGGCTTAGCCTCAATTGGTTCGAATCCACTTAACTTATTAAGACGAGATATTCCTGGATATTTAAGTTCCAGTGAACTTCCTGACATCTATAGGCAACAAAACTATTATCAATGAAACTAATTTGTACGATTAATCAAATTCCAAGAATGCTACTTATTGCAGCATGCTTACTGCTAAACGCTTTCTTTTACACACATGCAATCGCTGATGATATTGTAAAAATGGATAGAATTATTGCTATTGTGGACAAAGACGTGATTACCGAGCAAGAGCTTGCGAATAAAGTCCGCACCGTTTCTAATCAATTAGAGAAACAAGGGAAACAACTGCCATCAGAGCAAGTGCTCAGAAAACAAATTTTAGAACGCTTGATTGTTGATAGTTTGCAGCTCCAGTTAGCACAACAAAGAGGCATCAACGTCAATGACTCTCAATTAGATAAAACAATTGAGCGGATAGCAGAACAAAACAAAATGGGCTTAGAAGAATTTAAAGCTGCATTAGAGAATGATGGCATTAATTTCTATCAATTCCGCGAAGACATGCGTGACGAAATCACGATAGCAAGGTTAAAAGATACTGAAATTGATAAACGAATTGATGTCAGTGATGGTGAAATTGATAACTATTTAACCACGCAAGAAAACAGCAAAGACAACCAGCAAGTAGAGTATGAGCTATCGCATATTCTGGTGCGAACGCCTGAAGAAAGCACCCCTGAAGACTTAGAAAAAGCAAGAATTAAAATTGAAGAAATTATGAAGGCTTTAGCAAGTGGTGAATCTTTTGAGCAAGTTTCAGCAAGTTATTCAGATGCACCAAATGCGCTTGAAGGAGGCAACATGGGCTGGCGTAATAGCGGCCAAATCCCGCCTGCTTTTCTAAATTTATTACAAAGCATGCAAATTGGTGAAGTTTCAAAACCCATCCGTAGTCCTAACGGCTTTCATGTTGTTAAGATCACTAATAAACGGAATACGGATTCAACATTGATTGTAGAACAAACCAAAGTACGTCATATTTTAATTAAACTGAATGAAGTTGTTTCTGAACAAGAAGCCAAACAAAAAATGGATAGTTTAAAAGAGCGATTAGATAACGGAGACCAGTTTGAAGATTTAGCACGTCAGTACTCAGAAGATGGTTCCGCAAATAGCGGCGGCGACCTTGGTTGGGTCAATCCCGGCGATACGGTGCCACAGTTTGAGGAAGCAATGAATGCACTTGCGCCTGGTGAGATAAGCGAACCGATTCGTTCACCTTTTGGCTGGCATATTATTCAGGTGCTTGAGCGACGTAAACAAGACATGACAGAGCAAGCGGCGCGCATCAAGGCTCGCAGAGAGATTCATGCTAGAAAAGCTGAAGAAGCGTATGACGATTGGATACATGAAATGCGTGATCGCGCATTTGTTGAACTTCGACTTGAAGATAATTTTTAAGCAAGAAAATGCGCTAAACATTTACTTTGAAAAACGCCATTCCCCGTATCGCTATCACGGCAGGTGAACCTGCTGGAATTGGGCCTGACTTGTGTTTGCTATTAGCGAGTCAACCGCTTAATGCTAATATCACCATTATTGGTGACATTGAAATGCTTGCATCTAGAGCCAAGCAGCTTAATATTGATATTGCCTTAACTGCTTTTAAAGCCAACGCTACACCCGAGAAAAACACACTGCCTGTGTTACATGTCCCAGCAAACAAACCTGTTACCGCTGGGCAGCTCAATCAGGAAAATAGTGCATATGTACTAAAAACCTTAACGACAGCAACACAAGCCTGCCAAGAAGGGTTGTTTGACGCCATGGTCACAGCGCCTGTGCACAAAGGGATTATCAATCAAGCAAACATCACATTCACTGGTCATACCGAGTTTCTGGCTGAGCTCACACATACCAAACAAGTTGTGATGATGTTAGTCGGCGGAGGTTTGCGAGTCGCACTTGCAACAACACATTTGCCCATCTCACAGGTAGCGGCCAATATTAATCAAGCAAGTTTAGAAGAGACAATTCGTATCCTGCATACGGATCTTATCAATAAATTTAATATTCCCAAGCCGCGCATTTTAGTTGCTGGACTTAACCCACATGCGGGTGAAAACGGTTACCTAGGCAATGAAGAAATCACAACGATTAATCCCGTTTTGGAAAAACTCAGACTTGAAGGAATGATTCTTAAAGGTGCTTTGCCTGCCGATACATTATTCACGCAGCAACATTTGAAACATGCCGATGTAGTACTGGCGATGTATCATGATCAAGGCTTGTCAGTTTTAAAGTATGCCAGCTTTGGGCAAGGCGTGAATGTGACACTAGGGCTCCCTATTATTCGCACCTCTGTTGATCATGGTACCGCGCTTGAATTAGCAGGCACAGGCAATATCAGCACAGGAAGCATGCTCGCTGCCATCAATCTAGCCATCGAACTTGCCGCTAATCAAAAGTCCCCGACATGAAACACCAAGCAAAAAAAAGATTCGGTCAAAACTTTTTAATAGACCAATCCATTATTGCCAGCTTGATTAATGCAATAGACCCACGCAACGATGAAACCATCATTGAAATTGGGCCAGGTCTCGGTGCGCTCACAAAACCTTTGCTCAAACATGTTTCAGCTTTACATGTCGTTGAAATAGACCGCGATATTATCAACTGGATGCAAATCGAATATGCAATGCCAGCCTATGCTAACAATAAAATCATTATTCATAATATTGATGCACTAAAGTTTGATTTTTCTTCGGTAGGCACAGATCTACGCATCACTGGAAACTTGCCCTATAACATTTCGACACCTATTCTGTTCCATCTACTCGATAATTTGGCCAGCATTAAAGACATGCACTTCATGCTGCAAAAGGAAGTCGTAGAGCGTATGGTCGCAGCGCCATCGACGCCAGCTTACGGTAGGTTAAGTGTGATGTTGCAATATTATTTGCATATGGAATATCTGATTACCGTGCCACCCGAAGCGTTTAAACCTGCGCCAAAAGTAGAATCAGCTTTTGTCCGATGCGTACCCTATACAACACCTCCTTACACCGCAAACGATACAGAGTTATTTGCCAAAATTGTTTTAGCTGCATTTTCACAACGTCGGAAAACGATTCGTAACACATTAAAACCGTTTTTAAGCTTGGATGACTTTCCAAAGCTCAATATTGATCCACAATTAAGAGCAGAGAATTTGAGCGTTGCTGACTTTGTCGCTGTTGCCAACTATCTACAATCTTAATTAGACTGCTATAATTCAGGCTAATCTTCACCAATTAACATAAAAAATTTCTAGAAAGAAAGTTATGCGAATCATTTTATTGGGAGCACCAGGTGCTGGCAAAGGCACACAAGCAACATTCATCACAGAACACTTCAATATTCCACAAATCTCGACTGGCGACATGTTAAGAGCCGCTGTAAAGGCAGGCACACCACTGGGATTAGAGGCTAAAAGTTATATGGATAGTGGAGGATTGGTACCTGATGCTGTCATTATAGGCTTGGTTTCAGAGCGTATTAAGGAAGCAGACTGTAAAAATGGTTTCTTGTTTGATGGATTTCCACGCACTATTCCACAAGCAGATGCGATGAAAGAAGCTGGTGTAATGATCGACTATGTCGTAGAAATTGATGTACCTGATAGTGCAATCGTTGAGCGCATGAGTGGCCGTCGCAGCCACCCTGAAAGTGGACGTACTTACCATATCAAATTCAACCCACCAAAAATTGA
>JBFIDU010000156.1:0-4477 GCA_041603755.1 Methylophilaceae bacterium | reverse complement strand
TGGGACAGTAGGCGTGACCGATATGCGATCACAATCTATTCCTGGTCTTTCTGTCGTAACAGTTATTTTTAATGAAGACACAGATATCTACCTGAACCGACAAGTTGTTGCTGAACGCCTTAACACACTAAGCAATCGCCTACCTGCAGGCATAATTCCCAATATCACACCCCTCACCTCCTCTGCCAGCACAGTGCTTGGTTTTGGTTTAACATCAAAACAGCGAAGTTTAATGGAGCTTCGCACACTTGTGGACTGGACTGTTGTGCCACATTTACTTGCAATACCAGGTGTTGCGGATGTGAACGTTTTTGGTGGTGAGGTTCGCCAATACCAAGTGCAAGTAGATCCTGCTAAGTTATTGCAATATCAACTAAATATTAATGATGTTGTTGAAGCAACTAAAAAGGCGACGGGGGTCAGTGGAGCTGGCTATATTCAAAATAGTAACCAACGCATTATTATTAATACAGAAGGCCAAGCGGCGACACCTGAAAAGTTAGCTAAAGCAACGCTCTTTCATAGAAATGGTCTCTCAATAAGAATTGGTGATATTGGCCGCGTTGTTGAAGCGCCAGCACCATCGATTAGTGCAGCAGCCATTAATGAAGAAACGGGTATTTACTTATCCGTTCAAGGACAGCTAGGCGCTAATACACACGCCGTCACATTGGCGATAGAATCAGCGCTGCAAGAGATCAAACCTACACTAGCCAGAGAAAAAGTTGAGCTACATGAGGGTTTGTTCCGTCCAGCCAACTTTATTGAGACAGCTATTGAAGGTGTTAGAACCGATATTTTAATTGGTTCTGCGCTTGTCATTACCATCCTGTTTTTATTTTTATTTAACGTTCGCACTGCATTTATATCTGCAACGGCAATTCCATTATCCTTGCTTACCGCCATTGTTATTTTGAGTTACTTTGATGTCGGGCTCAACATCATGGTACTTGGTGGACTAGCAATTGCACTAGGTGAAGTAGTTGACGATGCCATTATTGATACTGAAAATATCTTTAGACGCTTGCGTGAAAACCGCTTACTTGCGCAGCCGCTATCAAACTTTAAAGTTGTCTATGAGGCTTCGATGGAAGTGCGTAGCTCTGTTGTGTATGCGACCATCATTGTTGCATTAGTTTTTGTTCCTTTGCTGACACTAAGCGGTGTTGCAGGTAAGCTTTTTGCACCGTTGGGCCTCGCCTACATTACTGCGATTATGGCGTCTTTGGTTGTCGCACTCACGATCACACCAGCACTCTGTTATTTGTTACTGGGATCGGCAAAATTAGAGTCTGAAGACTCACCCATCATCAAATCAATAAAAAAAGTTTATGTGAAGCTTCTAGTAAAAATTGAGCGCAATTTTAAAATTATACTGACTGGAAGCTGCCTACTCATTGCGTTAGGGCTGGGCATTCTACTACTGTTTAAAAGCCAGTTTATCCCTGCCTTGCACGAAGGCCACTTCATCATGCACATGACAGCAGTACCAGGTACTTCCGAGGAGGAGTCTTTAAGGTTAGGCAAACAAGTTTCAAAGGTTTTGCGCGGCATTGAAGGTGTTAAATCTGTCACACAATGGGTTGGACGTGCACCAAATGGCGCAGATACATTCGGTACGCACTATAGTGAATTTGAAATTGAAATTGGTACACTTTCAGGCAAAGAGCAAGACCGCATTCTAGCCGACATCCGTGAAGAACTTGCTGGCGAAGCAGAGGACTCAGATGGTGATGGTGTGGCAGAAATTGGATTTGTTGGTGTTAACTTTGCAATTAATACCTTTTTAACAGAGCGCATTGAAGAGACTATATCTGGATATGCTGCATCTACAGTCATCAATATTTATGGTTCTGATTTAGATGCACTAGATCGTGATGCACAAAAAATTGCTGCGCTTGTTGCTGAAATTAAAGGTGCTGAGGATGTCTTGTTGCAATCGCCCCCTGGTACTCCACAAGCCGTTATTCGGTTAAGACCAGAGAAGTTAACAGAATGGGGGTTAAAAACAGTTGATGTTTTAGATGCTTTACGTGCATCTTATGAGGGCGTACCAATTGCACAGGTTTACTTGGGCAACCATGTGATCGGTCTATCCGTAGTGCTGGAAGAAGAGGCTCGTGATGATATTGGTGATATTCAGAATATTCCTTTCTTTAACCCAGATGGTAAACTACTTTACTTGAAAGATATTGCATTTATCACACAAGAAAATGGTCGGTCAAAAATATTACACTCAGGAGCTAAACGCATACAAACCATTACTGCTAATGTTGAAGATCGTGATCTTGCAAGCTTCAATACTGAGTTGCAAAGCCGTATCGACAATGAAATACAACTACATGCTGGAAATTATCTTGAATTTACGGGCGAAGCTGAAGCAAATGCCCAATCACGAGAAGACTTGTTAGTGCATTCAGTTCTTGCTGGTGTCGCCATTTTCTTGATGCTGTATGTCGCCTTTGGCAGGTTACGTAATCTATTGCTTACCTTTGTTAATCTGCCATTTGCGCTCATTGGTGGTGTCATTGCTGCATTACTAACTGGCGGCTGGATATCACTTGGTTCATTAGTTGGATTCGTTACCCTCTTTGGCATCACACTACGAAATTCTATTATGATGGTTTCACATTTTCAGCATTTGATTGATGTCGAAAATTGCACTTGGAATCTTGAGACCTGTATTCGTGGGGCGAGTGAGCGTCTACCATCAATCTTAATGACTGCGCTTGTAACTGGTTTAGGCTTGTTACCGCTTGCCGCTGGTAGTAATCAGCCAGGCCGTGAGATTGAAGGGCCAATGGCAACTATCATTGTCGGGGGGCTAGTCACATCAACTATTTTAAACCTACTGATATTGCCCACCATTATGTTGCACTTTGGCAAATTCAAGAAGCAAGGATTTGAGTAAGGGTGACGTTAATAGTTAATCGTATTTAATGTATTTAAATCGAGCATCATCGTTTGGTGTTCCTGTTAAGGCACCACCTTCTAATGCTGGTTGCCATGAAATAACTTGCTCAATCTTGCTAGCCAACTCGAAATCTTTGTCTGTAATACCTTTTGCCTCATGCGTACACAATTTTACAATGACAAAAGCATAAGAAACTGTCAAATCAGGATGATGCCAAGCAGCTTCTGCTAAATGGCCGACGGTGTTAACAACCATCAACGTTGCCTTCCATCCACTCGTTTTGAATTTACGACGGATCCATCCATTCTCTAGAAACCAATTTGGCAATGTTTCAGCTAGCTTGGCATTTACTTCTTCTTCAGTATATACTTTTTGTGCTGTCATAGTTAATGTAGTGAACCTGCTATCCTATCAAGTGTTTCATAATTGACCCCTTCCAGAAAATACTCATGGTCGGTCTTTTTCAGCATCCATTTGCCGAACGTTTTATTAAGTACAAAATCACTAAATGCTTGATCAACAACACCACTTTCGCTCATCATCCTAAGACTCAATTCAGCGCCAGCAGGTTTGTCTGACTTTACTAACACCAGTTGTTGTGCATTCACCTTTTCAGCAAGCCAAGCAGCGATACTATCAGACGTCACATCCCAACTCTTGGGGATACTATCATCAGCCAATACCATTTGGCTTGGCAACCAAATAATGCATCGGTGTTGCCATGTACGTTCATCAATTTCCATTTCTGTTCTTGCGACAGCCAGTTCTGGATTCATATTTGCGAGCAGCAATCCAAATTGATCCATCGCTAATACTGCTAATTTATGTGCACAAGCATCACTAATTTTTGATAGCTTCTGAGCATCTCGCACCGCATCAGCAAAAACGCCACCACCAGGGACAATAATAATATTGCCATCACTGAATTTTGCAAATAGTCCTAACCAGCGCTCTAACTCTGGAGAACCCAACAAACTACCACCAATTTTAACTACCCACACACCTTTTTCCTTTTTCTTCTCTGCAAGACCGAACCACTTTGGGCAATAACTTGACAATGAAAAACGATGATAGATTTTTCTTGCTACTTCACCTAAGTTCAGACTGGTTTTTAATCCGTTAAAAATTGCTTTAATCACGTCTTCTAAAAAACTTTAACAGTTCTATCATGGTAGACGCCTTATCTAATGTTTCCAAGTACTCTTTTGTGCCATCTGAATCTGCTACTATGCCGCCTCCTGCATAATAGCTTAAATTACCCTCTGATATCACTGCTGTTCGTATAGCGATATTGGTATCCATTTTACCATCGAAACTAATATATCCAATAGCCCCACAGTATACCCCTCTTCGATTAGGTTCTAATTCTTCTATAATTTCCATTGCCCGTACTTTGGGTGCACCAGTTATTGAACCGCCAGGGAAACAACCTTTCAAAACATCAATGACTGTCGTATTTTGTTTAAGTTTACCTTTTACAATGCTCACCAAATGATGAACATTCGCAAAACTCTGTAACTGAAATAATTTATCAACTTTTACACTGCCCGTTTCACAGGTCTT
>JBFIDU010000155.1:0-4554 GCA_041603755.1 Methylophilaceae bacterium | reverse complement strand
TTAATGATACTTGGCAATCATTATGAAAGTGATTTAGTCGAGTATGTGACAGTACTCAGAGAAGCAGTGATTGTTATCTGTATCGCTTGGTTTAGTTGGAATTTGATATCTGAATCTAGCACGAGATATCTTATCCAACAGGAAACAAAAGAGGCTGATTTCGATCACACGACCGTCGATGCGCTATCTAAACTAGGTCATCTTGTTGTCATCATCGCAGCCGTTTTAACGCTGATGCAGTCATTCGGGTTTAGTGTTTCTGGGTTACTTGCTGCAGGTGGTATTGGCGGCATTGCGATAGGTTTTGCAGCAAAGGATATTTTGGCTAATTTTTTTGGTGGATTAACGATTTATACAGACAGGCCATTTGTCGTTGGTGATTGGATACGGTCACCAGATAAAGATATTGAAGGCACAGTAGAAAAAATTAGCTGGCGTTATACGCAGATTAGGCGGTTTAATAAAAATCCGATTTATGTGCCAAACTCGGTTTTTACAACGATTGCTGTTGAGAATCCTTCACGTATGACTAATCGCCGCATTAAGGAAACTATTGGTATTCGCTATGATGATATTAAATTAATGCCTGTAATCGTTAAAGATGTTAAGGCAATGCTTCAGACACATGATGATATCGACACAACAAAAACATTGATAGTGAATTTCAATGCATTCAATGCTTCGTCTGTCGATTTCTTCATCTATACGTTTTCGCGTACTGTTGTCTGGGAAGAGTTTCACGCTGTTAAACAAGACGTGTTACTCAAGATAGCAGATATTATCGAAAAGCATGGCGCAGAAATCGCATACCCAACACAAACTTTACATATAGCACGTAACAGTGATGAGGAAAATTAACAGAACTTATCCTCAGTGTTGATGCTTTTTTGAGTGGTCAGGTTTTTTTACCTGAACTTCAATTGTTTCTTTATTGGTTACTGATGGGCTTTCTGCTTTTGTCGCTTTCGGAGTCACTCCCTTCCATTCATAGGCTTGTTTATTTTTAGGGGACTGATAATCTCCAGGGTCGTGATAATGACTGCTTTTTAGTGTTTCACGTACTTTTAGCGTGGTAAACATTCCGCCCATCTCGATAGGACCAAACTGGCCATGACCAGTCATCATGGGAAGTGTGTTTTCCGGTAAAGGCATATCCATCATGGCAGCCATATCCGTCATTTCTGACATACCTGTCTCACCCATGGGCATGTAGTCAGGTACTAGTTTTGAAAAAGCTTTTGCAATACCTTTTTGATTAACACCAATCATATTTGGCACGTCATGACCCATTGCATTCATCGTGTGGTGAGATTTGTGACAGTGAAAGGCCCAGTCTCCAGGGTTATCAGTGATCATTTCTATTGCCCGCATTTGACCTACAGCGATGTCGGTTGTTACTTCTGGCCATCTGGCTGATTTGGGCACCCAACCACCATCAGTTCCAGCTACTTCAAATGTGTGACCATGAATGTGAATTGGGTGGTTGGTCATGGTCAAGTTGCCAATGCGAATACGTATTTTTTCATCTTTTTGCGCAACAATTGGCGCAATCCCAGGAAAAACTCGGCTATTAAATGTCCATAAATTGAAATTTAACATCGTATTGGTTTTAGGTTTGTAGCTACCAGGCTCAATATCATATGCGTTCAACAAGAAAGCATAATCACGGTCTACTTTCATCGTGTTTATGTTTTTAGGATGGGTAATCCAAGAGCCCATCATACCCATTGCCATCTGGGTCATCTCATCTGCGTGTGGATGATACATAAAAGTCCCTGCTCGGCTAGCCACAAACTCATAAACATATGTTTTATCTGGTTCAATAGCTGGCTGGGTAAGACCACTGACGCCATCCATGCCACAAGGTAATATCATCCCGTGCCAATGGATACTGGTTCTCTCTGGTAATTGATTGGTGACAAATATCCGTACATGATCTCCTTCCACCACTTCAATAGTTGGGCCAGGGCTTTGTCCGTTATACCCCCATAGATAGGCAATCATGCCTGGTGCAATTTCTCTTTTCACAGGTTCTGCCACCAAGTGAAATTCTTTTACGTTATTATTCATCCGCCAAGGTAAGCTCCAGCCATTTAATGTAGTGACTGGTTGATATGGTCGACCAGTCTTAGGAATCAATAATGGTTGTGTCTCTGCATGCTCGGTTGTTACAAGTTCTGGAATACCTGCAAGTGACGTTTTGTTTACAGCACTCAATGCAACACCAGCGCTAGAAAGTTGTATAAATTGTCTACGATTCATTGTGATAAGCCTCCTTCTAATGCGACGGGTGAGCCGATTAATGCCATTTCTAAATCACTTTCTGCTTTCCAGAAGTCTCGCAGTACCATCATGTATTGATTTACTGCCAATACTTGTTCGCGTGCTGTTTGCATTAATTCAAAAGGGCTGATCAGCATGCCGTTATAACGCAGCAGGCTTTCGTCTAATAACCGTTTTCTTATGGGGATAATTTGGTCGCGATAACTTTGTGCAATCGTATAGCGCGAAGTGTAAAAATCATACTGTTGGCGCACTTCTGAAGCGGCGATTATAGCTTGTTGTTTGGCTTCGTTTATTGCCTGCATATACCGTGCTTCTGCACGTTTGACTCTGGCAGTACCCCAATCAAAAAGCGGCAGCTCAAAACTAATTTCTATCCCCTTTTTGACAGGCTCGCCACGACGTCCCTCTAAAATACGCGCAGGCCCAAGTTCTAATACATTAATCAAGCGTGTTGATTTTGTTAGGCCTAGTTGTTTAGCTAATGCCAGTGTGTTTATTTTAGTTTGTTGTAGATCCAGACGTTTGGCAAAATCATCAGCATTAATCTTTTTTAGGTCGTCTTGATTGTCTGGCAGATTAGGCAGCCTAGATGGTAACTTAAAATCATTTGGATTTGGTAATCCTAGTAATCTGGTTAACTTTTCTCTGGCTTGAATGCAGTCATATTCTGCTTGTTGATAAGCAAGTGTATTTTCAATTAAAAAACTTTGCTCTCTATCAGCTTGCATCTTGCTCCAGTTGCCAGCTTGGTGCATGCGTGATGCTAGCTCACCTGATGCCATCGCTGAGTGCATGACCTGCTCTAAATAATCCAATTTCTGATGCATGGCTAGCGCATCAATATAAGCATTGCGCGTTTCTCTTGCCAGATTGAGAATGCTGAGTGCGACTTGGTTTTGCTGCAGTTTGAAACGTTGTTTTTCAATTTCTGTTGCTGTTGATATAGTGAACAATGCCATAAGGTTCATGGTAAAGACTTGCTCAATGGTATAGTCACCATCGTTTCTCGCATAAAGCATCGAAAAGCGTGGATTTGGCAGTCGCCCAGCTTGTACGACATTCGACTCGGCAATTTGCAATTGATAAAAATCTGCTTGTAAATTGGCGTTATTAATGAGTGCGATTTGTACTGCATCATCTAGACTTAATGGATTTGCCAAAAGTGATTTCACTTGCGCTACATTTTCTTTAATAAGCGCATCTGAATTAGCCCATATTGGCTTTTGTTTAATATGTTGTTGTGTGGTGGTTTCTACTGCGCCAAAGCCACCATCGGAGCTGAACGTAGCACAGCTAGCTAGGCTGGAAATCAGCATAACTATTACTAACTTTGATAAATTGGCAACGTGTAAAAGTTGCATAAGGCACCCCTTGCATTGAAAACTAAAATCGATAGACGGACTTGTCCTAATGATTTAATGCAATATGGGTGGTTTGATAGTGGTGGATAAGTAGTCGCTGTAGATAGGTATAACTAGGTCGATATGCTTGTTCGCATTTTCACTTGCGAGTTGAAGAATAGGCAAATGACCAAGTACAACGCCTGTACTTGCAAGCATGCAGGCATTGCAAAAACTGCATTGATGTGATGTTTCATTATCTTTGCTTTGATTATTTGCATCTTGGTGACACATCTCTGTACTCTGTGCCTTTTCGCTTAATGCATGCAAATCATCGTATACCATCATATCTGTACTCATGATTGCAGCTGTTGCCATGCTTAATGGCAACCAGAACATCATCAGCAGACAGATAAACTTTTTCATTTAGTTTAGGATAGTGCTTGTCTCCGTTTGGTTCAAGGTTTTTTATAAAGAGAAGAAAATTAAACGCTTAGTAGTTTGCCGATACTGACAAAGAATATTGCTTTTTTGATTGGCAACCCTTCGTGTACAAATAGTTTTTCATACGCATCTAGCTGGCTTTGATATTGGGCAGCTATCACTTTAAGTGCATCTGCTGCTGTATTGGTGTCTATGTCAATTGTTTTGTAATCAATTATCCAGCGTATGTTGTCTTCAACAAAGGTGCGATCAATTACTTTTCTAGAAACCATATCTCCTGTTGCTGACTCTATCGCTAGTTCGTTGGCAGCAGTCGTCCTTGAAGAAAGTATCCACTGAGCTTGCTCACTCTCAATAGATGTTGTTAACAGTCTAGTCACACGTTTTATCCCTGTGGTTACTACATCGGATTCATAACCTTTGCGTTTAAACCAGCGCTGTATTGCAGAACTTAAACTGTCTATACGCGGTTTAGACCAATTTT
>JBFIDU010000154.1:0-4557 GCA_041603755.1 Methylophilaceae bacterium | reverse complement strand
GCAGCCAATAAGAAACCTTGGTAATCAGGGATAATAGTTAATACGGCATGTTTAAAATTCTCACCCAATGCTAAATCTAGACCAGAGAATAGTGTGCCCTTACCAAGTAGCTCTCGCATGCCGCCGAGTAAACCAAGCACAAACGTCAGACCTATCCCCATAATAAAGCCATCCCATATTGCAGGCGCAGGTGGGTTTTTGGCTGCGAATGCATCAACACGTCCCAGAACAATACAATTCACAACAATGAGCGGTACAAATATACCGAGCACTTTGTGTAGCGGCGCTGCAAATGCGTGAATCAATAAATCAATCACGGTAACCAGTGCTGCGATGACCAAAATAAATACAGGTAAGCGAATTTCATTTGGAACAAAACGGCGTACCGGTGAGACAGCGCCGTTGGATGCCGCCATCACTAATGCAGTAGCTAGACCAAGGCTAACGCCATTTACCACGGTGGTCGTGACAGCAAGTGTAGGGCATAGTCCCAGCAATTGAACCACGCCAGGGTTTTGTTTCCATAAACCGTTAACTGTAATTTCTTTAAATTGGCTCATATTTAGTTTTCCTCTTTTACTGAGGTCGTTTGAGGGATGTTAATTTCTGAATCTGTATTCAATAGACTCGATTTATTTGCTTCAAAATATTGCAATGCTTTATGCACAGCATTAACAATGGCACGCGGCGTAATCGTGGCTCCCGCCATATAATCAAAATGACCACCGTCTTTTTTCACTGCCCAGTTAGTGCTACTTGTTTTTGAGAGTGACTCACCGTCAAATAGTTTAATCCAATTTGATTTTACTATCTCAATATAATCACCAAGCCCGGGTGTTTCTGTATGCTTGATCACGCGTACGCCAGAAATCGTACCATCTAAATTAATCGCAACTAATAATTTAATATCACCACTGTAGCCATCGTGTGCAATGGCTTCCAGTATAAGGGCTACTGGCTCACCATTTTTTCGGGCGATATGCGCGATGGATTGTTGCTTGTTCCCCAATAAGTCATTTGGCGCTATCGTGATGATGTCTTTTAAAACATCATTGTCATATCGATCATCTGCGATCACTTGGTGGAATAAATTAATTCTAACCTCTGCTTCGCTTTTTGCAATCGGATCTTTAGTTACATGATACACAACCGTCATTAATAAAGTAAATGTAAAAGCAAAAGCCACCAGTGTAGCTGCTGTCTTAGTAGTATGTTTAATGATAGTTTCTGGCATGTTATTTTTGATGTCCAAAAACACGTGGTTGTGTATATGCGTCAATCAATGGTACGCAAATATTCATAAAAATGACCGCAAAAGCGATACCATCAGGGTAGCCACCGTAAACGCGAATCAGATAAGTAATGATACCAATACCAGCAGCAAAATAGAGCTTACCATTAGGTGTTGTTGGACCGCTAACGGGATCAGTAATGATAAAAAATGCAGCTAGAAAGGTTGCGCCACTAAATAAATGAAATACTGGGTTGGCAAATTGCGACGGGTCGATAAGCCAGAATACTCCAGAGATCGCTGCAATCGTGGCTAGGAAGGCGAATGGTAGATGCCAAGTGATGATTCTTTGTTGCCACAAATATAAACCGCCGAATAAGTAAGCCAAGCTGACATATTCACTACCCCTTGTTCCCAGCGCCCCAAAAATTGGTGCAGACTGAATGGTACTCATGCTTTGCTGTAGTTTCAGTTGTGTTTTTAAATAGTCTAATGGTGTAGCCGATGTAATAGCATCCAATGTAACGTTTGCAGGTAAAGTCTGGTTAAAAATATAGTGAAGTTGTGCCAAAAAACTCAGTTTAGCCTCCGCCAAGCTAAGCGCTGCAGGCCATTTTGTCATTAGAGCAGGGAAAGAAATCAAAAGCACCGCATAACCAATCATTGCTGGATTGAATGGGTTATAGCCCAACCCACCATAAAGCTGCTTGGCAATGATAATCGCAAACGCAGTTCCAACGACAATTAACCACCAAGGTGCAAGTGGCGGGATAGCAAGTGCAAGCAACCAAGCAGTAATAATGGCACTGTAATCCATCAGAAATGGTGCTATTGGCCGACGGCGGAGCTTAAGCATTAACGCTTCTGTGGTAACGGCTGTGATTGTAGCCAGTGTAATGGTAATGAGCACGCCACCACCGAATTGCCATGCATAGACAGCAATGCCTGGAATAAGCGCAAGCAGCACTTTAAACATAATGTTACCAACGGATGGTGCATTAGCAATGTAGGGTGAACGGTCCAAAAATATCCCTTAATTAATCTTCTTTAGTTTGTTGCTCTTTGGCTTTCAAAGCTGCCTCTTTTTGTGCTTTCGCGCGTGCAATAGCGGCGTCGATTTTAGCTTGTTTTTCGGCATCTGCAACAGGTTTGCTATTAACATCACTTGTCGGCGGTTTTGCTGTAGCTGCCTTCAACGTTTTTGCACGCTTGATTGCCGCATCAATTTTTGCCTGCTTTTCTGCATCTGCAACCGGCTGCTTACTCTCTGGTTCAGCACTATTTGCATCCGCTTTACCTGCAGCAGCTTTTTGTGCTTTCGCGCGTGCAATAGCAGCATCTATTTTCGCTTGCTTTTCGGCATCTGTCGTTAATGGTTTATCATCAGAAAGGCCTGCTTTTTTTCTTCGCTTGTCTATCGCTTCAATTTCAGCTTTTGTTTGGGGGCTAATTTCTGATGTGTTTTTTGGTGCCACATTACCAGCAGCTTTTTGCGCTTTTGCACGTTCTATAGCAGCTGCAATTGCTGCTTGCTTATCTGAGGCTGGTACATTGTTGTTTTCTTCAGCCTTAGCTGATTTAGCACCTTGTGCACGGGCGGCATGTTTTGCAGCACGTTCTTCTTTTTCACGTTCAATACGTGCAAGTCTAAACTCATTGCGTTCGCGCGCAAGGTTGGCTGCTTCTTTCGCTTTATCGAGTGCAATAATTTCACTTTTTGCGTATCGGTAGTATTGCACTAACGGGATATTACTCGGACAAACATAGGAGCAGGCGCCACATTCAATACAATCGAATAAATTGTAATCCTGTGCTTTTTCAAAGTTATCTGCTTTAGCAAACCAATAAAGCTCCTGTGGTTGTAAGCTGACTGGACATGCGTCTGCACAACGTGCGCAACGAATACATGGCATCGCTGGCGGTTGTGGTGCAAATAATGTAGGCGACGCAGCGATGATACAGTTTGCAGCCTTGGTGATGGGAACCTCTGTGCTTGGCAAATTAAAGCCCATCATCGGACCCCCCATAATAAAATGGGATGTATCTGGCTTGGCGCCGCCAGCTGCATTGACTAAATGCATTAACGGCGTACCAAACAAGACTTCAAAATTTTGTGGTTGCACAATATTGCCAGTCATTGAGACGATTCGACTTAAAGACGGCTCGCCAAACTCAAAGTAGCGATATAGTGCGACAACTGTTGCAACATTAAATACCTGAATACCTACTTCAGTTGCTCTTTTATCATGGGGTATTTCCTTACCCAATACTAATTGAATAAGTCGTCTTCCATCTCCACTAGGATAAAGTGTAGGGACTACCTTGATTTGAATGTCTGAGTTTGCAGTAGCCGTTTGCATTGCCTCAATCGCTTCTGGCTTGTTATCTTCAATACCAACAACGACCTTAGCCGCCCCTAGCAGACGTTGCGCAACTTGAATGCCAAGTACAATTTGATCGTTACGCTCGCGCATTAACATGTCATCACAAGTGATATATGGTTCACACTCTGCAGCATTGATAACTAAAGTATGGATTTCTGATTTACCATTTTTGCGCAATTTAACCTGTGTGGGGAAAGTGGCTCCGCCCAGCCCCACAATCCCAGATAAACGTAAGCTAGCGATTAACTTGTTAATATCACCATTCTTCCAGTCTTGCGGATGGCGCTCTATCCAAGTATCTTTTCCATCGGGACTAATCGTTACGCATTGATCTGGCAAGCCTGATGGGTGCGGAATGATAGCGTTATCAATTGCTTTGATTGTGCCAGACGTCGGCGCATGAATAGCCGCTGATACACTGCCTTCTGCTTCCGCAATCAATTGACCTTTTAACACATAGTCGCCCACTGCAACTTTGACTTTAGGAATAGTGCCGATATGCTGGCGAAGGGGCAGCACAAGTTTTTCTGGGAGTGCTAGTGAGCCAATAGGCAAGCGAGTAGATTGTGCTTTATTTTCTGGCGGGTGTACGCCACCATGAAAACTGAAGATATCTTTCGTTTTCTTGAAAAGACTGGCAATGTTAATCGGCGCGTTCATTTTAAATTTATAACAGGTTTAATTGGTATAGTCGGATATTTCCATTTCCAGTTGTCAGGTGTTTCTTCAATCGGCTCCATCGTAATGCAATCAACAGGACAAGGTGCGACGCATAGTTCACAGCCTGTACATTCGCTTGCTACTACTGTATGCATATGTTTAGCAGCGCCCAAAATAGCGTCAACTGGACAAGCCTGAATGCACAATGTGCATCCAATACATAAATCTTCCTCGATAAAAGCTACTGCCTTTGGTTTTGTTTGACCATGCTCTTCATTTAAT
>JBFIDU010000153.1:0-4587 GCA_041603755.1 Methylophilaceae bacterium | reverse complement strand
CACTTTAACATTCGTATAACAAGCTCGCATTTTTCAGAAAAATCGCAGATAATGCGACATCGTTTGATTTATCAGGCACTTGGTGATTTAATTCCACAACGAATTCATGCAATCAGCATCGTTGCAATTGCGCCAAATGACCCTATATCAAAATGAATACCTAAAAAATTCAGGGGAATTTTTTATTAACAAAGGAAGCTCATGAAAATGAACAAAGTATTAATCACCTTAGCAGCAATTTCTGCAATCACATTGTCGCCATTAGCAGCTGCGGCTGATGCGGCTGCTACGGTAAACGGAAAGCCAATTAAACAATCTTGGGTAGACTTCATCATGAAGGACGCTGAGCAAAGAGGTCAAAAAGGTGAAGGCTTAAAAAATGCAGTCATCAACGAACTCATTGGTTCTGAATTAGCCTATCAAGAAGCTGAAAAGAAAGGGTTTGATAAGAAGGCAGATATTTTGACAGCTGCTGAAATCGGCAAACGCAAACTCATTGTTAACGCATTTTTAGCAGACTATATGGACAAGAATCCAGTTTCTGATGCCGATACAAAAGCCGCCTACGATCAGTACAAAAAAGAGCTTGGTGAAACTGAATACAAAGCACAGCATATTTTAGTAAAAACCGAAGATGAGGCAAAAGATTTACTGAGCCAAATCAAAAAAGGGGCTGATTTCGATAAATTAGCAAAAGAGAAATCACTAGACCCAGGCTCAAAAACAAAAGGTGGTGACTTAGGCTGGTTCTCACCAGCTGGCATGGTAGAGCCATTCAGTGATGCCGTGAAGGGTCTGAAAAAAGGTGGTATGACTGACACCCCAATACAAACAAAGTTTGGTTGGCATATTATTAAGCTCAACGACACAAGAGCAACACAAGTGCCACCTTACGATAAAGCGAAAGAAGGTCTAAAACGTACATTACAACAACGCAAACTTGAAGAGTTAATGCTAAGCTTGAAAGATAAAGCTAAAATTGTTGTACCAGGTGTAACAGATAAATAACAGCAGAATCAATAAACGAAAAGGCTTGCAGTTTGCAAGCCTTTTCAATGCTCGACAGATGGACAATTTTGAGAAAATCATGTAATAATAAGAACTATTCTTATTCTCAACAATCAGACTGCATATGAGACTGCTCAACAATCTAAAATCTGGCGACCTAGCAACAATTAGTGGCTTTAATGCGATGCACACTGAGCCGTCGTTACTACAACGTTTGGTTGCACTTGGTTTTAGGGCAGGCAAGCAAATTAAAGTGATGCGAAAAGCCAGCTTTAATGGTCCGTTGCACGTTAGAATTGGTAGTACTGATATCATACTGAGAGAGTCTGAAGCCAAACTGATTCAAATCTCAAGCTAACCCCTACTATCCAGCATAGATTGCATTTATAAATGAAAAGAATTGCCTTATTGGGCATGCCAAACACAGGCAAGTCCACGTTATTTAATCGACTTTCTGGCGCATCAGCTAGAGTTGGTAACTGGCCAGGCATTACCGTCGATCTAATGAGTGCAAAAATTTTAACAGGCGGCCATATTGCCGAGCTTGTCGACTTGCCTGGTTTATATGATTTACATGGCTTTTCCGATGATGAACAGGTTGTTCGTCACTTCTTAAGTAGCAATGAAATTGACTTGGCCTGCATAGTCGTTAACTCCACGCAAATTGAGCGTCAACTCTCATTAGCATTGCAAATTCGCAGCCTAGGTATACCCGCTATTTTATTACTCAACATGCAAGATGAATCTAAGCGCGCAGGCGTCACCATCGATGTTGAAAAAATGGCTGAAAGAATTCAAATGCCTGTTGTACAGATTAGTGCTAAATATGCCGATGGCTGGGCACAAATGCTGCATACAATAGCTGAGACGATTGAAAAAAATACAAAAAAAGTAAGCGCGCAAGAAGTAGCGAGCCGCTTAGAAGTTGATACACAAATTGAAGCTGAAATGCATTCAATTGTGCAAGAAACAGTGCAAATACCAGCAACACTGAATAACGAAACAACAGATAATATTGACAAGGTTTTGCTGCACCCATGGCTCGGTTTACCGATATTCATTGTGGCAGTATTTTTGTTGTTTCAGTTTATCTTTACAGTTGGTGCACCGCTGCAAGATGCAATGGCTTGGCTATTTGATCTGACAAGATCAAGCATACTGGAGCCTTTGCTTGCTGCAACACCTGTTTGGTTGAATGGGCTATTGTTGGATGGCATTTATAATGGCGTTAGCACTGTGGCTGCTTTTGTTCCCATTATTGTGCTTTTTTTCCTGGTAATGAGTATGGTAGAAGATAGTGGCTACTTGTCACGCGCGGCATTTCTAATGGATGCATTCATGGCCAAGCTTGGGCTTGACGGCCGTGGCTTTGTCATGGTCCTGATGGGCTTTGGTTGCAACGTCCCAGCTTTGATGGGTACACGTGTCATGCGCTCACGCGGCATGCGCTTATTAACCATGTTGACGATACCATTGTCACTGTGTTCGGCGCGCCTACAGATATTTATCTTTATGATTGCCATTTTATTTAAACCCAGCCAAGCGGCATGGGTCATGTTCTCGCTGTACATGATGAGTTTGTTTACCATCTTTTTGACTGCCATCATTTTTAAAGGGCGCTTCAAGAACAGTGAGCCATTTATTTTAGAGCTACCTCCTTATCGATTCCCTACTGCACGTCAAATATGGCTAAGAGGCTGGCAAGAAGTTAAGCACTTTCTGGTACGTGCCTCAAAATTTATTGTACTCGGTGTGGTGATGGTTTGGTTGTTGACAAACTTTCCTAGCAACGTCCCTGCAGCCAGTGCGCAAACCTACGCTGGTCAAATTGGCACATTGTTCGCCCCCGTACTAAACCCTATTGGTATTGATACACAGCTGGCAATTGCACTCATTTTTGGCTTTGTAGCAAAAGAGATTGTTGTTGGCTCACTGGCTGTGATATACGGCTTACAAGGTGATGCGTTAATGGCGCAGATGGCACAAAACTTGGATTGGGTGCAAGGAATGAGTTTTATGTTATTTAGCTTGATTTATACACCATGCTTGTCAACCATCGCGACCTTAAAAACCGAGTCTAAAAGTAGTGGCTTCATGTGGCTCTCTATTATATGGTCACTACTTCTAGCTTGGTTCGTTAGCTTTATTTTTTACCAAGGCGCCAGAGCACTAGGCTTTTGAGTTTATTTAAGCGTGAATACTGCGATGTATTCAACCCACCCTACCTGACCAGCAAATACTTGGTTTAGTCCATGGGATTACGATGCGCTGCAGATTTGTTATGATGTAATAATCATTCAACATTTTGGACAATCTTCAAGGCCAATGGAAATATTTAAAGCATCCTCCATTTTATTTATTCTATTAAATCCATTTTTAATGAGTGTTTATCTTATTAACTTAATAAGAGAGCTGCCGCAAAGAGATTTTACGAAGGTTGTCATTCGAGCTCATGTTATAAGTTTTGTCGCTTTTGCTATTTTTGCCATTTCAGGCGAAAGTATATTTGAGAACGTTTTTAAAGTCCGTTTTGCATCTTTTTTGATTTTCGGTGGCATTATTTTTCTGATGATAGGTGTCAAGGCCGTTTTTTCAGGTCAAATTTCATTATTAGAAACGCGAGGAGATCCTGAACATATTGCAGGCGCGATTGCAATGCCATTTATGATTGCCCCAGGCACCCTAAGTGCCAGCGTGTTAATCGGTTCCTCATTACCCAGAAACACGGCTATTTTAGCAATTGCCCTAGCTGTGATTGGCTCCTTAGTTTCGTTGATACTATTCAAATTCATCCACGATCCTTTGAAAAAAAATAACGAGCGCCTGCTGAATCGTTATGTAGAAATTATTGGTCGGGTTGTTGCTGTTTTCACTGGAACTTATGCCATCGAAATGATCGCCAATGGGATCCGATTATTACTAAAATAGACAGGCCAATATTGACAGCTGCCTAGGCTGCAGTGAGGTGGATAATTTTTAATGAGCTGCTAGCGGCTTTCTGTTAAAATATTGGTTTGAAATTTAACTATATTCTCAACGCCTTTCATGTCAAATCAAGCGTATTTTTTAAGCCTTCGCGGCAGCCCTGCACTCTCTCAATTTCGCCTAGACAAGCTATACGCCTCAGTCAAATCGTCGGCACCTAGCATTAAGCACGTCTATGCAGAATTCGTGCATTTTTCTTTTTCTCAAGCGGAGCTCAACCAACCAGAACAAGATACCCTGTCGCAAATTTTAACGTATGGGCCAACTGGTCAAACAGAGTCGCCAACTGGCGCTTTGTTTTTGGTGATCCCTCGTATTGGCACAATTTCACCATGGGCCTCACGTGCGACAGACATCGCAAAAAATTGCGGTCTTAAGACACTACTCAGGCTAGAGCGTGGCGTCGCTTACTACGTCACAACTAAAGATAATCAACCACTATCGACTTCAGAAAAAGCTACATTGATTTCTGCCATTCATGACAGAATGACTGAAACTGTCGTGGCTTCCTTGCAAGATGCTGAAAAGCTCTATCATCATGCAGATCCAAAACCTTTAAGTACAGTCGATTTATTGCAAGGTGGAAAAGTTGCT
>JBFIDU010000152.1:0-4699 GCA_041603755.1 Methylophilaceae bacterium | reverse complement strand
TTTAGTCGATTAAGTGAGTGCAACATTTGCGCAGGCGATCCTTCAAAAAGACGGCCACAACCAGCACTAAATAAAACATCACCACAGAATAAATAATGGTCGTTTAAATAAGCGATATGTCCTAAAGTATGACCAGGTAACCACCATACCGTTAAGTCCAGGTTGATATCGTCCAGATGAATATGATTTCCTTCTTCGACTGCATGGTGCTTAAAATTGAAATTCTCATACTTTGGTGCGTATACTGGTACACTTTGATAATCTAACAGCGTTTTTACACCATCAATATGATCAGCGTGATGATGCGTGATTAAAATAGCACTTAACGTCAAATCGTATCGGGATAAAGTTTTAATCACTGGGTCAGCATCGCCAGGATCAACGACAACAGCGCTGTGATTATTGTGTAAAAGCCATATATAATTATCGACTAATGCAGGAATGGGTACAATGTGTAATCGGTCAGTGTGCATATGCGTTCAATCGTTGCTTCTTACTTCCAGTTTTGGATTTATTATCTTTTTTGTCAATCATTAAATGCAGCCTCATACACAAGATAACTGGTTTGAAACCAATCTAGGTAAATATCTGCTCAGTCAAGAGCAGGCTATTTATGACCTGGCTGTAGGTAATGTCTTTGGGTTTTACGCGGTACAGATTGGCTTGCCACAGTTAGATTGCCTTAAAAATTCACGTATTCCAAATATTATTTATGCTGGCAATCACAGTGGAGACCTTTATTGCGAAAGCACCTATTTACCCTTTGCCAGTAATAGTGTTGATTTAGTTTGTATGCCACACGCGTTGGGCTTTAGCGAAAACCCGCATCAATCGTTAAGAGAGGCATCGAGGGTATTGGTTCCTGAAGGATACTTAATCATTGCAGGTTTTAATCCATTCAGTGCATGGGGCATTCGAAGGATTTTTAGCAAAAAAAAGTCTTATCCATGGTTCGGTGCTTTTTTCTCACTTTCACGTATTAAAGACTGGCTGGCATTGTTGGATTTAGAGTTTGTGGAAGTGGAATTCTTGAGCCATGGACTACCGCTCAATAATCAGAAGTGGTTAAAGCGCTTGTCATTCATCGATAAAATGGGCGAGAAATGGTGGCCAATGCTGGGTGGGCAATATATCATAGTGGCGAAAAAGCGTGTTGTGAACATAACGTTACTCAAGCCAAAATGGAAGCGAAGCTTATTGCAGCCAAGTATTGCAGTGAGTGGCCATAAGAACACAAAACACAGCACAAAAAAGATACAAATGATGATTGATGTTTTTATATGAGTAAGATAGTAGAGATCTATACCGATGGTGCATGTAAAGGAAATCCAGGGGTCGGTGGCTGGGGTGCATGGATGAAGTATAACGAGCAGGAGAAGTCGCTGTTTGGGGGTGAGGAAAACACCACTAACAATCGCATGGAAATGACTGCTGTGATACGTGCGTTGGAGGCTTTAAAACGACCTAGTGTGGTAAAGCTTTATACAGACTCAGTTTATGTGCAAAAGGGGATGATGGAATGGATGGCCGGATGGAAAGCCAAAAACTGGCGGACTGCTAATAAAAAACCAGTCAAGAATGATGACTTATGGAAGCAATTGGATACCCTTTCAAACCAGCATCAGATAGAATGGGTGTGGGTTAAGGGTCATGCAGGAAATGAAGGCAACGAACGTGCGGATCAGCTGGCTAATGCCGGTGTTGCGCAAGTATTAAATCATCAATAATAAAACAGTATATGAAGCAAATATTTTTAGATACAGAAACAACAGGTTTATATCCTGACCAAGGACATCGCATCATAGAAATTGCTGCAATTGAAACTGTCAACCGCCAGCTAACAGGTAATCACTTTCATCAATATATTAATCCTGAGCGCGACATAGATCCAGCAGCACAAGAAGTGCATGGTATCACTTTGGATTTTTTACAAGATAAGCCTTTATTTGAGTCTATCGCACAAGAGTTCATCGCTTTCATCAAAGATAGCGAGTTAATTATTCATAATGCACCATTTGATGTGGGATTCCTAAATAGCGAGCTTGGTCGACTTGGGCTACAGCCAGTTCATGAAGTTTGCGGTAAAATTACTGACACATTAAAAATGGCAAAAGATGCCCGACCTGGGCAACGTAATAATCTTGATGCGTTATGTCGACATTTTGAGATTGATAACTCAAGACGTACTTTACATGGCGCATTGTTAGATGCTGAATTGCTCGCGGAAGTCTACATGGCGCTTACGCGAGGGCAAGATAGCTTGATGATTGATTTGGATCATGAAGATACAATGCATGATTCAGATACGTTGAGCACAAACTTGAATAAGCTAAAAGTTTTATTAGCAAGCGATGAAGAATGTGCTGAGCATAATCAATACTTACAAGGTTTAGGTGTTTGTGAAAAAACTTGGTAACCATAACGATTTTATAATCTTTAACATTTTAGGTAGAACATGAATAATACGATTGTAGTAACAGGTGGTGCTGGATTTATCGGTAGTAATTTTGTCAATGCATGGGTAAAACAGGGCTTAGGCAAGGTCATTAATGTTGATAAGCTAACCTATGCAGGCAATTTGGAAAACTTATCTGATATACAAGGTGATGAAAACCATGTGTTTGTTCAGGCCGACATTGGAGACAGCAAGGTCATCGCAAGCTTATTAGCTGAGCATCAACCCAAAGCAGTACTCAATTTTGCAGCGGAAAGCCATGTTGACCGGTCAATTCATGCGCCTGGTGAGTTTATTCAAACAAACATCGTCGGTACATTTAATCTGCTAGAAGAAGTGCGAGCTTACTGGAACGCTTTGAATGAACAAGATAAAGCGGATTTCCGTTTTTTACACGTTTCTACAGATGAGGTATATGGATCTCTATCAGCAACTGATCCTGCATTTAAAGAAACCAACCCTTATGAGCCTAACAGCCCATATTCAGCATCAAAAGCGGCATCTGATCATCTGGTTCGTGCCTATCATCATACTTACCATATGCCAATGCTCACAACCAATTGTTCTAATAATTATGGGCCGTACCATTTTCCTGAAAAATTAATCCCATTGGTTATTCACAACGCACTCAATGGTAAAAACTTACCAATCTATGGTAATGGTAGCAATATTCGTGATTGGCTATATGTTGAAGATCACTGCAGTGCTATTCGCCGTGTTTTGGAAGCTGGCAAAGTTGGCGAAACTTATAACATCGGCGGTTGGAATGAAAAAACGAATTTAGATGTTGTGCACACGCTGTGTGATATTTTGGATCAAGAAAAACCAAAACCAGTTGGTAGTTACCGTGATCAAATTACCTTTGTCCAAGATAGACCCGGCCATGATCAGCGTTATGCCATCGACGCGACAAAAATTGAACGCGAATTAGGTTGGAAGCCAGCAGAAACCTTTGAAACTGGGATCAGGAAAACAGTGAAATGGTACTTGGAAAATCAACGTTGGGTTGATAATGTGACCAGCGGCGAATATAAAAACTGGATTGGTAAAAATTATCAAGCAAGGGAGGGCGCTTAATGGCTATGAAAGGCATTATATTAGCGGGCGGTTCTGGCACAAGACTATATCCAGTGACAGAAGTTGTGTCTAAACAGCTATTACCTGTTTACGACAAACCGATGATTTACTACCCATTATCAGCACTGATGTTGGGTGGCATTCGAGAAGTCTTGGTGATCTCTACACCACAAGATACACCACGATTTAAAAGCTTGTTAGGCGATGGTAGTCAATGGGGGATGAATATAAGTTATACAGTGCAGCCATCTCCTGATGGTTTGGCACAAGCTTTTATTCTTGGTGAAGAGTTTATTGGCGACGACGCGTGTGCGCTTGTATTAGGCGATAATATTTTTTATGGTCATGACTTAGCACAAATGACGCAAAATGCAGCGCAACGACCCAAAGGCGCTTCTGTTTTTGCATATCCAGTAAATGACCCAGAACGCTATGGCGTAGTTGAATTTGACGCCAATGGAAAAGCGATTAGTTTGGAAGAAAAGCCAGCTAAACCTAAATCCCGTTATGCAGTTACTGGTCTCTATTTTTATGATAATGATGTTGTTGAGCTGGCAAAAAATCTTAAACCTTCGGCTAGAGGTGAGCTAGAGATCACAGACTTGAATCGCATTTATTTAGAAGCTGGTACATTGCATGTTGAAGTAATGGGACGTGGTATGGCTTGGTTAGATACAGGAACACATGACTCTCTACTAGAGGCAGGAGAGTTTATTCAAACGATTGAAAAGAGGCAAGGATTAAAGGTCGCATGTCCTGAAGAAATTGCTTATCGTATGGGTTTTATTGATGCCGAGCAAGTCAAATTGGTAGCTAAAAAATATGCCAAGAATGGTTATGGTGAATACTTAACACGGATTTTGAACGAACAGGTATTCTAATGAAGGTAATAGAAACAAAAATTCCTGATGTGCTTATTTTTGAGCCTAAAGTCTTTGGTGACGATAGGGGCTTTTTTTATGAAAGTTTTAATGCGCGTGAGTTCGAGAAAGCAACAGGCATTAATGCACATTTCGTTCAAGATAATCACTCAAAATCTAAAAAAAACGTTTTACGAGGTTTGCATTATCAAACTAAACAAGCACAGGGTAAGTTAGTGCGTGTAACACAAGGCGAGGTTTTTGATGTTGCGGTTGATTTGAGACGATCATCGCCGACTTTTGGCAA
>JBFIDU010000151.1:0-4708 GCA_041603755.1 Methylophilaceae bacterium | reverse complement strand
ATGTATAACTGAGGAGATTTTAATGGCACAGTTTGATAATGTTAGTGTAAAAAAGAAAGCCAACATTTACTTTGATGGAAAGTGTGTCAGTCATACTGTACTTTTTCCCAATGGAACTCGCAGTACGTTAGGAGTGATTTTCCCATCAACACTAACATTCAATACTGAATCACCGGAATTGATGGAGATTAACTCAGGTGTTTGTAAAGTGAGGCTGTTTAAAGGCGAGGCTTGGCGCACCTATGAATCTGGTGATAAATTCGCTATACCTGGTAATAGTAGTTTTGATATAGAAGTTACAGAAACTTTAGACTACGTTTGTCATTATGAGTAAAGATAATTAGTGTGAATTGATTCTGCAAAATTAGCACCATGTTTCACTGCGATGCTTAAAAGTAAACTGAGGAGAGAGTATGCCTTCATTTGATATTACGTCAGAGGTCGATAAAGTTGCATTAGGCAACTCAATTGATACGGCGTCGAAACAAATCGTTAATCGTTATGATTTTAAAGGGTCATCAGCCAAGCTTGAGTTTAATGATAAGGATTTTGTTATTACCGTGTATGGCGATAACGAATTTCAATTAAATCAAATAAAAGATATATTGTTGCCTGCGATGGAAAAAAAAGAACCAGACTCAACCAAGAGACTGGAACATAAAGACCCACAAACAATCTCAGGTAATAAGTTGAAACAAGAGTTGTTGGTAAAAGATGGTATCGATAGTGATTTAGCAAAAAAAATTGTCAAGACTGTCAAAGATAGTCGCTTGAAAGTGCAAGCAAGTATCCAAGGTGATGCTGTGCGCGTAACTGGAGCAAAGCGTGATCTATTGCAAGAGGTGATTGCTCTCATGAAAAAAAGTATCACTGACTTTCCTCTTAAGTTTGGCAACTTTAGGGATTAGATTGTAATTAAGGATGTAAGATGAAAAAGTTAATTATTATGATGATAAGTATGCTGCTACTTGTGGGGTGTAATACTTGGCGTGGATTTGGCCAAGATTTAGAAAAAGCTGGGGAAGCAATTCAAAAAAAAGCAAATGATTAAGGATTGCTTAATCAGTAAATAGTTATGGATAAAATATGTTAAAAGTAGGTTTCGTTGGTTGGCGTGGCATGGTTGGCTCAGTATTGATGCAACGCATGATAGAAGAGAATGATTTTGTGGATATCGAACCACAGTTTTTCACCACTTCGCAAACAGGCGCTGCTGCACCTGAAATAGGAAAAGAATCGCCTGCATTAAAAGATGCAAAAAACATTGATGCATTGAAGGCAATGGATGTGATTGTATCTTGTCAGGGCGGAGATTACACAACTGAAGTATTTCCAAAACTAAGGGCTGATGGATGGCAAGGACATTGGGTTGATGCAGCCTCAAGTTTGAGAATGGAGAAAGATGCTGTCATCATTCTAGACCCAGTTAATATGCATGTGATTAAAGATGCTTACAGCAAAGGTAATAAAAATTGGATTGGTGGCAACTGTACTGTATCACTAATGCTGATGGCTTTACACGGCCTGTTTAAGTCTGATTTAATCGAATGGGTAACAGCCATGACATATCAAGCAGCATCTGGCGCTGGCGCAAAGAATATGCGCGAACTAATAACACAGATGAGGGCAATTGGCGCCTCTGTTTCAGACTTAATTGACAATCCAGCATCAGCGATACTTGAAATTGATAAAAAAGTGGCGGATACAATCCGCTCAGATGGCTTTCCTAAGAGCAATTTTGGTGTGCCGCTTGCAGGTAGTTTGATTCCCTGGATTGATAAAGATTTAGAAAATGGGCAAAGTAAGGAAGAGTGGAAAGCTGGCGTTGAAACGAATAAGATACTTGGGCGGCAAGATAATCCGATTATGATTGATGGCTTATGTGTGCGTGTAGGAGCGATGCGTTGTCACTCACAGGCGTTAACCATCAAGTTGAAACATGATGTTCCTCTAGATGAGGTTAATCATTTACTAGAAGAGGCTAATAGTTGGTCTGTAGTGGTTCCTAATCAACGAGAAGCAAGTATGTTGAAATTGTCTCCAGCTGCAGTAACAGGCACATTAGATACCCCAATTGGACGAGTACGCAAGATGTCCGTTGGAAAAGGTTATATTTCAGCCTTTACCGTTGGAGATCAGCTATTATGGGGCGCTGCAGAGCCTTTAAGACGCATGCTCCGCATTCTGGTGGAGTCTTAAATACAGTCCAATACTGCTTTTAGTAATATGCTATAACAATGCTGTGTGAATTGTTTTTGTATAAAAAACACACTAATCATTAAACAATTACATACGCAGTGAATATAATGTGTATTATGAGCTTGCATCCCTAACTGATTGATGTTAATTTCGTTATTGCAATAAAAGCGATAAAATGTAGGCTTAAAAAAATATTAAGGTGGAAAAGTGCATCTCTTAAAAATAAAGAAATTGTCGATAGCTTTAGGCTTGACGCTATTACCTGTTTCGGTTTTGGCTGCAGGACTAGGTCAATTAAACATGGCTTCTGGCATTGGTGAACCCCTTAAAGCAGAGATTGAACTTTTATCAGTAAGTCCTGCAGAAAAAGCGTCACTAAAAGCGAATATTGCACCAGAATCAGCCTACGCAGCGCAAGGTTTAGAACGTCCGGCATCGCATCAAGATATTCAGGTGCAAATTTCTAAAAACGCAAGCGGCAAGGATGTACTTAAGCTCAGATCAAATCAGCCTATCGACGAACCGTTTTTAGATATGTTGGTTGAAGTTGAGTGGGAAACAGGACGTATTTTAAGAGAATATACGGTCTTGTTAGATCCGCCTGGTTATAATAATCAGGCAGCAACGATAGAAGCCCCATCGATTAAAGCAACAAATAACACAAAAACAACAGCAACTGATGGTGTAACGGCAAACAAAACAGTCCAAACTACCACTGTTCCTACTCCTTTAACAAGCACTGAATATACAGCGCCACCTGAAGATTACTTAACAAAACAAGGTGATACACTATCAAAAATTGCGCGTCGCATGAAGCCTGAAGGCATCAGTTTGGATCAGATGCTGGTTGGTTTGTTTGAAGCAAATCCTGAAGCATTTGATGGTAACAATATGAATAGATTGAAGGTGGGTAAAATATTGCAACCGCCTTCCCAAGAAACACTGGAATCAATTAGCAGAAAAGAAGCAGTTAACGAAATTAAACTACAAACCGCAAATTGGAATGAGTATCGTAACAAATTAGCAGGGATGGTTGATAGTACTGCTCCTTTGGCGAGTGACGAGGAATCACAATCCAGTAGCGGTAAAATTAAACCAGCAACTGAAGATCAGTCAGCAGCAGAAAGTGTAGGCCCTAAAGATGTTGTCAAACTCTCATCTGGGGATGCAAAAGCAATAGAAGCGGACATGCAAGCAAAAATCACTGCGCTGCAAGAAGAAGTAAGCGCTCGTGAAAACGGATTAAAAGAGGCGCAAGATAGAATTGGTGCACTAGAAAAGCAAATTGAAGACATGCAAAAACTCCTCACGTTGAGGAATGATGCATTAGCAGACGCACAAAAGGCCTCTGAGCAGACTCCAGTAGTGCAGCAAACCGATGTAGAAACTGAAGAGGCTAAAGTTGAACAACCTGCTCCAGTCGTTAGACTCGGTACCAAGTTAGAGGGCGCCGAAGAAGTTAAGCAAACGGCAGAAGCAGACGTGGCAAAACCAGCACCTGTACAGCAATCAACGCAGCCAGCAATACCAGTTGAGCAACCAGGCTTCTTCGCAAGCTTCATTGAAACATTCTCTAGCATTTTTAAAGACTTAAACACCGCGATATTAGGTGCTGTGGCAGCTTTGCTTGCTTTACTTGTAGGGGCGTGGCTCTATTTGCGTAACAAACGTAGAAAGAATCTTGCTGATTTTGAGCAGGGCATCATGACTTCAGGTGGTTTGAAAGCAAATACAGTATTTGGAAATACATCTGGTGCCAGTGTTGATACTGGGGACACTTCCTTCTTAACCGATTTCTCTCAAAGCACCAGTGGTGGCATGATTGATACTAATGATGTCGATCCTATTGCAGAGGCGGAAGTCTACATGGCTTATGGTCGTGACGCACAAGCTGAAGAGATACTGAAGGATGCTATTTCAAAAGAACCCAAGCGTTATGAGTTGCATTTAAAACTGTTAGAAATGTATGCAGCAAGCAAGAATATGTCTGCTTTTGAAACCGTCTCTGGTGAGCTTTATACGACACTAGGTGCGGATGATCCGACTTGGGCTAAAGTGGCTGAAATTGGAATTAAACTTGAACCAAACAATCCACTCTACCAAATCAAAGAAGGGTTGCCAGTCGCTAAAGATATTTCAAGTCGTGATGATGTAAATAAAAAACTGGATGCAACAGATTTCGACGATTCACCATTGGCAGGCGAGGCTGACTTAGATTTCTCTCTAAGCGATGATAATGCCGAAAGCGATGATTTTATATCCTCTTCCACAACGTTAGATGATGTTCCTACCATCACTGATGATCAAGCACAAAACAAATCAATTGAATCAGATGAAGAAAATCTAGACACTTCAGATAATGAGAGTAAATTAGATATTGATGATTCTGGGCTAGACTTTGATTTGAACACAGATGATGAAACACAGACGACAGACAGCAATGACTTTGACAGTCCAGTCACCGAAGAATCATTTGCACATACGATGCCAAATTTAGACTTTCCATCTT
>JBFIDU010000150.1:0-4712 GCA_041603755.1 Methylophilaceae bacterium | reverse complement strand
GATATAGGCGATATTTTAGGTTCAAGTCCGCGCACGGTGAATAAGCATTTGGAACATGTTTTTGTAAAACTTGGTGTAGAAACAAGAACGGCTGCCGCTTCACTGGCAGCTTCGAAACTCCGCAATATCATTTAGCTATCAACTTTTCTTTTTGTTTGGTAGGTTTCTGAGTGAAATAAAGCCATAAAAAAGACTTGTCTTGGTTGTCGCCCACCTATTTTTCAACTAAAGTGACGTGCAAATACCAAACCTAACTAATTGGTACAATCAGCAATAAAAATGAATTGAATGCACCTATGAGCCTTGAAAATCACACCCCGATGATGCGACAGTATTTGTCGATGAAAGCACAGCATCCCGATATGTTGCTATTTTTCAGGATGGGTGATTTTTACGAATTATTTTTTGAAGATGCCGAGAAAGCATCACGCCTATTAGGTATTACGCTCACCCAGCGCGGTAAAAGTAATGGTGAACCAATCAAAATGGCGGGTGTGCCATATCATGCAGCAGAGCAATATTTAGCTAAATTAGCAAAGCTTGGCGAAGCAGTCGCTATTTGTGAGCAGGTTGGCGATGTACCAGCCAAAGGGCCTGTTGAGCGTGCCGTTACACGCATATTAACCCCAGGTACTTTAACGGACGCTGCCTTATTAGATGAAACACGCGACAATGTTTTGTTAAGTATCTGTTTTGGTGAAGGGCTCGTCGGACTTGCTCGTCTTAATTTAGCATCAGGTGAATTTGTGTTGAGTGAGGTTGCCAAGGGATATTTAGCCCAAGAGTTAGAACGCATCAATCCAGCGGAAATTGTATGTGCTGATACTGCTCAGCATCATGCAATCACGCAACATAAAGCCCCTAAAAAACATATTGCAGCCTGGCAATTTGACTTCGAAACAGCGACTAATGTGCTGACCCAGCAGTTGAATACAATAGATTTAAAGGGATTTGGTTGTGCTGAATTAACTGCAGCGGTTTCCGCTGCAGGTGCGTTGCTAGAGTATGTTAAGCACACACAGCGCACTGCACTCCCGCATATCATTGCACTGTCGGTTGAGCAGACAAGCCAATATATTCAGTTAGATGCAGCAACACGGCGCAATTTGGAAATTGATACCACCATTAGAGGGGAGGCATCTCCTACACTATATTCACTTCTTAATACAACAAAAACAGCAATGGGAGCACGCTTATTGCGGCATTGGTTGCATCATCCTTTACGAGATAGGGCGCTCGTTGTAAAAAGACACGATGCTATTGGTGAATTACTTGCATCAGGTAAACAGCCCTTGTTACATGATTTATTGAGGCAAGTTGCTGACATTGAACGTATTACTGCCAGAATTGCGCTACGAACAGCAAGGCCAAGAGACCTGTCAGCATTAAGGGATAGCTTGAATGAATTGCCTGCCATTCAAGATACACTGCAAGATTGTACTAGTGGGTTGCTGGAAATGCTGATGGTGAGTCTGCAAGTCGCACCTGAAGCCTCTGTTTTATTAAAAAAGTCGATAAAATCAGATCCATCTACTTTACTGCGTGAAGGCGGTGTTATTGCAGATGGCTATGATGATGAGCTTGATGAATTGCGAGCATTGCAAACCAATCATGGCGATTTTTTATTGCAATATGAAACAGCTGAAAAAGAACGCACTGGGATTAGCAACTTAAAGGTTGAGTACAATAGTGTGCACGGTTTTTATATTGAAATTACCCGAGCGCAAGCAGAAAACGCCCCTACAGAATACCGTCGCCGACAAACCCTCAAGAATGTAGAGCGCTTTATTACACCAGAACTTAAGGCGTTTGAAGATAAAGTATTAAGTGCTAACGAGCGTGCGTTGGCAAGAGAGAAGGCATTATATGACCAAGTGCTGGAGCAGCTGGCTACACATATTGCTGCCTTACAAACGAACGCTGGTGCTGTAGCTAGTTTGGATGTGCTCTGCTGCTTCGCAGAGAGAGCAGAGAGTCTTGGTTACGTGCAACCACAGTTTGTACAGGATAGCGTTTTAGAAATTGAAGCAGGGCGTCATCCAGTGGTAGAGGAAATTACGCAACCATTTGTTGCGAACGATGTAACGCTTAGTCCATATCGCCAATTACTCCTGATTACCGGGCCAAATATGGGTGGTAAATCTACCTTTATGCGGCAAACAGCGCTTATTGTGTTATTAGCCTGTTGTGGTTGTTATGTGCCAGCAAATGTTGCTAAAATCGGCGAAATTGATCGTATTTTTACTAGAATAGGCGCTTCTGATGATTTGGCTGGTGGGCGTTCAACCTTTATGGTGGAAATGACTGAAACGGCAAATATCTTACATAATGCGACAGAAAAAAGTCTGGTGCTATTAGATGAAATTGGCAGAGGTACCAGTACATTTGATGGATTAAGCCTGGCTTGGGCTGTTGCAAAGCAGTTACTAGAAAAGAACAAGTCACTGACTTTATTTGCTACACACTATTTTGAATTGACCCGCATCGTTGATGAGTTTAAACAGGCAGCAAATGTCCATTTGGATGCCGCAGAACATGGCAAAGGGATTGTATTTTTGCATAAGGTTGAAGAAGGCGCTGCAAACCAAAGCTATGGCATTCAAGTTGCACAACTTGCAGGGATACCAAAATCTGTCGTGACTGCTGCAAAAAGAAAACTTATCCAGCTAGAAAATAACCAAGTTGCACAAACTGAACATCAACCAGATATGTTTGCCGTTGAAGTGGAACCAGAGATGGCATTGCATCATCCACTCATCGAAGCCTTGGAATCTGTACAACCAGATGATTTAACACCAAAACAAGCTTTGTCGTTATTGTATTCGCTGAAAGAGCTGCTATAAATGTGTGTTACAGCTTTTCCAGCAAATTTTTGTATAACTCATGTAATAAGTGCGTACACCACGTTAATTTAGTGATGATGCCCACCAGCTCCATGCACATGCTGATGATCAACTTCTTCTGTTTTGGCCTTACGCACATCTGTAATCGTCGCTTTAAACAATAAGCGCTCACCAGCCCACGGGTGATTGCCATCTACCACTACCTTACCATCTGCAATATTGGTAATGGTATATAGAATGACTTCGCCGCTTTCATCCTCTCCTTCAAACTGCATGCCTTCTTTTAAGTTATCTGCAGGGAAGGCACTTGCAGGTTCAATTTGTACTAGCTCTTCATCATAATCACCAAAAGCATCATCTGGTTCTAATGTAACTTCAACAACATCACCCACACTTTTGCCATGCATCATCTCTTCAACTTTTGGGAAAATGTTGTCATAGCCACCATGCAGATAAGCGACGGGTTCTTTGCTTTCTTCCAGCAGGTCACCTTTGCTGTTTCTCAGTTCGTAAGTCATCGTCACAACGGTGTTCATGGCAATTTGCATATTCTTTCCTAGCAGTTCTGTAAATATAAAATTAGAATTCTATCGGTTTTGCATTGTTTGTGCAGGGGTTATTGGTAAATTAAGTTGAAATTTCATACAGCCAGCCATTAAAAAGCAGATACCTTTTGTTGTAATAAGTGGCGCCAAACCCAAGGAGGTGTTGGGTTTTCATTTTGCCACAAGCCCAATTTGTTTTTTCTCGCACTTGCTTCTAGAGCAGCTAAGTTAGATTTATTTGAGTAATGTGGATAAAACCAAGCATAGCCGTTTTTGAGCATAAAGCTGCCTGCATCTTGTTGATTACAGTATAAATCTCCTAGTTGACGGTGGTACTTATCTATACCATTGATACTGACTTGGATAGCAGCGTTCTGGCAAAGCTTCATGAGTGCGCGTCGAGATTTTTTGCCAAAAATTTGATTGCGTTCAGGTGCGTCGATATGATTGAGGCGTAATTTATAAGTTTTTTCAGCATCTTGGATTTTTACCGTATCACCGTCGTAAAAATAAGTAATACGTTGTTCAGCATGCGCTTGATAGCTGAGTACAATAAGCAGGCATAATGCCGCTAGCATGAAATAAATAAAACGCATCTAATGCCCGTCTTGATTATCTAAAATACTGTAGTTCTTTTCTGGGTAAAGCACAGTTGTTTTAGCCTCTTTCAATAAATCGGGGTAATCTTTGCTGTAATGCAGTCCGCGACTCTCATGTCGTTCCATTGCACTTTGCACGATAAGCTCTGCCACTTGTAGTAAATTACGTAATTCAATTAAGTCATTGGTTACTTTAAAATTGCTATAGAACTCATGAACCTCATCTCGCAGCATGTGGATACGGTGCATAGCGCGACTTAAGCGCTTATCTGTGCGAACAATACCAACATAGTTCCACATAAATCGACGTAACTCATTCCAGGTATGGGTAATCAAAACCTCTTCATCCGCATCGGTTACCCGACTTTCATCCCAATAGGGTAGCGTCGGTAGTGTTTGTTTTTTTGCGGTTAATATTTCATGTGCAGCAATTCGACCAAACACCAAGCATTCGAGTAGGGAGTTACTGGCTAGTCGATTGGCGCCATGTAGTCCTGTGCATGTCGTTTCACCAATTGCGTATAAATTGGTGATATCGGTTTGTCCTTTTTCATCAACCTTAATGCCTCCACATGTGTAGTGTGCGGCAGGTACAACAGGGATCGGTGAAGTCGTTATATCGATACCAAGCTCTAGACAGCGTTGGTAAATTGTCGGGAAATGCTCTTTGATAAATGCGGCAGGTTTGTGACTAATATCAAGCAGAACGTACTCTAAACCTCGCT
>JBFIDU010000149.1:0-4747 GCA_041603755.1 Methylophilaceae bacterium | reverse complement strand
TTATTCGTTATATGAATCCTGCTGCGGCTCAATTAATGCAAGATTCTGCGTCAAAATTGAAAAAAGTATTACCTAACTTTGACCCGAATAATTTAGTTGGCCAAAACTTTGATGTGTTTCATAAAAACCCATCACATCAACGTAATATCTTAGGAAGTTTAACGAAACCTTATGACACGACTATCCCAGTAGATGACTTATTCTTTAAATTAAAGGCTAGCCCGATATTTAATAATGATGGAACTCGGATTGGAACATCGCTGGAGTGGGTCGATGTGACACAAGAGCGTCGTGTTGAGCAAGATATTGATCGCCTGATTACAGCGGCAGTTAATGGTGATTTTTCAGACAGAATCCGATTGGATGATAAAACAGGGACATCTGCAAAAATATGTGGTGGTATAAATACGCTCGTAGATAAGATGACGGAAGTTATTTTGCAAGTTCAAGAAGCTGGCGAAACTATCAATACTGCAGCTGGTGAGATTGCAACAGGTAATAACGATTTATCAAGCCGAACAGAAGAACAGGCCTCAAGCTTGGAAGAAACTGCTTCCAGTATGGAAGAGTTAGCTTCGACGGTGAAACAAAACGCCGAAAATGCACAGCAAGCAAATCAACTCGCTTCTGCAGCATCTGGCGTTGCAATCAAAGGTGGGCGTGTTGTTAGTCAGGTTGTTAATACCATGAGTGCAATCAATGAAAGTGCACAAAAAATTGAAGATATTATTTCCGTGATTGACGGTATCGCCTTCCAAACCAATATTCTAGCCTTGAATGCTGCTGTTGAAGCAGCGAGAGCTGGTGAGCAAGGCCGTGGATTTGCCGTAGTTGCAGGTGAGGTGCGAAACTTGGCTCAACGTTCAGCCAGTGCAGCCAAAGAAATTAAAGAGCTCATTACCGATTCTGTGAGCAAAACTGCAGAAGGCACTAAATTGGTTGAGGATGCAGGACAAACAATGCAGGAGATTGTTGATTCTGTACAACGTGTAACAGACATTATGGGTGAAATTTCTGCCGCATCAGTAGAGCAAAGCACAGGTATTGATCAAGTTAATACTGCGATTACGAATATGGATGAAGTCACACAACAAAATGCTGCATTAGTTGAGGAGGCTGCTGCTGCTGCTGAATCTCTAGTTGAGCAAGCAAATAGCCTAATGGAAACTGTTAGTGGCTTCAAATTAAAAGGTGTGCAACGGCAAGAGCGCAGGGCAAGTAGTAGTCCTATGCGGTCACCATCTAAACCGACTGTGACCAAACCAACACATCAATCTGTACCAAAGCCGGCAGCGACAAAGGTCGTAGCCAAAACTGGTACAGACGATGGTGATTGGGAAGAGTTTTAATAAAACGCAAGACTAAGTAGATTTTATGGCTTTTTTCTGGCAATAGAATGCCTCATGAATGAATTTAAATAGACGTTAGATAGATATAAATGTTTGAAAGGGATCGTAATGAACAACAGTAACCCAAAAGGTGTAATTGCAATACTGCAACAAAAAATAGCCAAGATGTCGTTTGGACAACAGCTGATTTTAATCACGGCTAGTCTAAGCTTGGGTTATTTTGCTGTAGTGAAACAAACACTGATTGTTAACCCATGGTTGGTCGTCTCTGCTTTCGCCGCTTATGCGGCCGCAGCAAGCTGGTTGTTGATGACCAGCTTGCAACATCAGCTGTCTAAGCAAAAGCCCGATGTTGTAGATGAAACGCAAACTAGATTGTCAAGTGAGTTAAGGGATGCTCTTGAAGCGCTACAAGACAAACATGCTGAGGGCGATTGGGATGCCACTATCGATGTTGATGAATTAGACGATGAAAGTCTGGCATTGGCTGAAAATATTAACGCTATTATCGAATCTCAGCATCAATCATTATTAAGCGTAAGTGAGGCCCTATCAAGCTTATCTAAAGGTGATTTTAATGTTTCCATTAGCGAAAAAACAGCAAGGCTAGGTCAAGTCAACCAATATGTTGAAAACCTAAGTGATCATCTAAACAAATTACGTGCAGAAGTGAATCAGATGTCTGAAGCGCATGCAAAAGGTGAAACAGATGCAGTGATCGATATTAGTCAGTTTGAAGGTGGCTTTAGAGATATTGCACAAGGCATTGATGAAATTGTTTATAGACAGACAAAAGAAACAGCTGATTTTGTTGCGGTTATGGAAGAAATAGGTCGAGGTAATTTATCCGTTGAATTCACACCGTTGCTAGGTCAAAAAGAAGTGATGAATAAGTGTGTCGATAGACTACGCGGCAACTTAAAAGGTATTGTTGATTCTGTAAACTGGGTCAATGGCGAGCATGAAAAAGGCAATATCGACATGACATTAAGAGCGGATATGTTTAAAGGCCAGTTTTCGGTTTTGGCTGACAGTGTCAATAAGATAGTTGCTGGTCATATTGATGTTAATAAAAAGGCGATGGCATGTGTAAAAGCATTCGGCGAAGGTGACTTTAATGCGCCACTAGAGCAGTTCCCAGGACAAAAAGCGGCAATCAATGAAACGATTGAACAAGTGCGTAGAAACTTGAAAGCACTGAATGAAGATGCACAAATGCTAGCTGCTGCAGCAAGAGAAGGTCGTGTTTCAGTGCGAGCAGATGCAAGTCGTCATTTGGGTGATTACAGTAAGATTGTAGAAGGAATGAATGAAACCTTAGACATGATTGTTGAGCCGATTACTACAGCAAAAATTGCTGCAGAAACGATTAATACCGCAGCTAAAGAAATTGCACAAGGTAACTCAGATTTGAGTCGCCGTACTGAAGATCAGGCTGCGAGTCTAGAAAAAACAACAGCAAGCATGGATGAGCTATCAAATACAGTTAAACAAAATGCAGAAAATGCAAAACAAGCTAATGAGCTCGCATTGAGCGCTTCGCAAGTGGCAGAAAAAGGTGGCCGCATGGTTTCTGAGGTTGTGAGCACCATGAGCGCAATTAATGAGAGTGCGCGCAAGATCGAAGATATTATTTCAGTGATTGATGGCATTGCTTTCCAAACCAACATTCTTGCGCTAAACGCAGCTGTTGAAGCAGCGCGTGCTGGGGAACAAGGTCGTGGTTTTGCGGTAGTTGCTGGTGAGGTACGTAATTTGGCACAACGTTCAGCAGGGGCTGCCAAAGAAATTAAAGAGCTCATCATTGATTCAGTGAATAAGACTACAGATGGTACACAGCAGGTTGAGACAGCTGGAGCGACCATGCAAGAAATCGTGACTTCTGTTAAACATGTTTCTGACATTATTGGTGAAATTGCGAGTGCATCTGGTGAGCAAAGCGCAGGTATTTCACAAATTAATCAGGCCATCATTCAAATGGATGACACAACGCAGCAAAATACTGCACTGGTTGAAGAAGCCGCCGCGGCAGCCGAATCATTAATGGAACAAGCTGATGAGCTAATGAATACGATGAGTGTGTTCACGATAGAAAGTAATCAGCAAAATAGGCACAGCGAACCATATGGCTATGCTGAACAAGCTGCATAAAAAGTAAAGGATCCAGTGAGGTGAAGTTTGCCTTTACTGGAGCGTTTTAAACTAAGAAAAGCGATACGATTTTGTCAATAGGTTGTATCGCTTTTTATTTTCCTTAAATTACTGATTTTTAAATAAAATTTAATAAAATTAATTGTAATTTTAGCTAAATTTTTAGGGAATTAGGCCGTAATAACATATAAGGCCCAGGTGAGTTTCCAATATTAGCTAGGCTTAAATTGTAGTGTAGTGAGTTAGTCCACAACCTCTGTTGTAACAGGATTAAGTAATTGACGTGTAGTTGAATTTTAAATTAGGAGAATATGAAATGGCAGTGATTGATAGAGTATTGATTGGTGAAGGTCTAGTGATTGAGGATCGTCCAGATGGTTCAGGTCCTGACCTGTTAAACGTAGCACATATTGACTTGGTAATGGGTCCACGCGGTAGTGCTGCAGAAGATGCATTTTGCCGTACATTAACAGATCAAAAACAAGGTGTGAATGGCTTATTAGCCATTGCAGCACCAAATATGATGGTTAAACCAAATACCGTAATGTTCAATAAAGTAACCATTAAAGATGGTCGCCAAGCAGTTCAAATGTTTGGTCCAGCACAACGTGGTGTAGCGATGGCTGTTATGGAGTGTGTAGAAGACGGCACTATTCCACTAGAAGAGGCAGATGATATTTATATTTGTGTTGGTGTGTTTATTGACCATAAAGCAGATATTGATGAGCGTATTCAAGACTGGAACTATCGTGCTACAAAAATGGCAATCAAGAGTGCTGTTGCACGCGAGCCAAAAGCAGCAGATGTTGTTAAAGCGTTCAGAGAAGCAGCTCACCCATTTGCAGCAAAAACACCAGAAGCAATGAATCGTCGCTCAGAAGATAAAGCGGTTGCTAGAGCGATTGAGCAAATGAAGCGTCGTGGTAGAGAACTACATAAAGATATCGCTTAATTGCGATGCTTGATGGTAGTTAGTTTTTAATTATTAAAGAGCCATAATATAGAAAGATAGAAATGCTTGCACAAAAAGAGAAAGAGTCGCGTGAATTTGAATTTACAGCATCAGATTTTTCAAGAGTACGCAAACTCATCTATCAACACGCAGGCATTTCACTTTCTGAAGCTAAAACCGACATGGTTTATAGCCGTGTCGGTCGTAGGCTTCGTGCTTGTGGTTACTATTCATTTAAAGATTATTTGGATGCACTTGAGAAAAACAATGATGCAGCAGAGTGGGAAGCGTTTAC
>JBFIDU010000148.1:0-4758 GCA_041603755.1 Methylophilaceae bacterium | reverse complement strand
TGACATATCACATCCTAAAACAGTTGCTTTTTTCTTCTTTCAGATGATGTTCTGTAGTACGGCAGCGACATTAGTGTCTGGCGCCGTTGCAGAGAGAATGCATTATTTTGGCTACATCATTACCACGATTGTCATCACTGTATTGATTTATCCTTTTGTTGGTCATTGGGTTTGGGGAGGGGCACTAACCTAGACTTCTGCTGGCTGGCTTGAACAATTAGGATTTATAGATTTTGCGGGCTCCACAGTTGTACATAGTGTTGGTGGCTGGGTATCGCTAGCTGCATTATTGATATTGGGGCCAAGATTAGGGCGTTATGATAATGATCGACGCAGCATACCAGGCAGTAATATGCCCTTGGCTTCGGTTGGTGCCTTAATTATTTGGTTTGGCTGGATAGGGTTTAATGGTGGTAGTACATTAGTTTGGAACGAAGATGTACCACTAATACTACTGAATACCTTTACAGCCGCTTGTTGGGCAGCAATGATTGCTACAGCTATAAAGTATTATAAACATGGTTACATAGACATCATGTATATACTTAATGGCGCTATTGGTGGTTTGGTTGCTATCACAGCTTGTTGCCATATTGTGACTCCTCATTATGCAATACTAGTTGGGATTGGCGCTGGAATTGCAGTTTATAGTGGTGATGCCTTTTTACACCGATTCCGAATAGATGATGTCATTGGTGTGGTTCCAGCACATTTATTTGCAGGCGTTTGGGGAACATTATCAGTGGCAATCTTTGCAGATAATCCTGCAATTGCAAATTTAGATCAATTTGGCGTTCAAGTTCTTGGCATAGTTGTAGTGGGGTTGTTTAGCTTTACCACTGCATTTATTGTATTAAGCATAATTAATCACTTTTATAAACTTCGCGTATCTGAAAGCGAAGAGCAGCAAGGGCTGAATGTAGTTGAACATAAGGTGTCAACGGAAGTATTTGACTTGCTGATGTCAATGGATAAACAAAGTAGAAGTGGAGATTTTGAAAAAACCGTACCGGTAGAACCATTTACAGAAGTAGGACAGATTGCAAATTTATACAATCAGGTATTAGCTAAAGTAAATGAAGAAATGCGTCAAAAAGATCGTGCTTTTGAGGCTTATAAGAGAAGCGAGTTAAGAAATGGGGCTATCTTAGAAGCAGCGATGGATTGCATTATTACTATTAATGAGCAGGGCCTGATTCAAGATATTAATCCAGCAGCAGAAAAAACTTTTAATGCAACTAAGCGGTATTTAAAAGACAAACCATTCTTTGAAATGTTTGCCTTGCCAGAAAATCTAGAACAAGCCAATAAAAGTTTAAGCGAAGGTTTTACAGAAAGCCCAGGGTTGATCTTACGAAAAAGAAACATGATGGAGCTATCTCGTGCAGATAAGACCAAATTCCCAGCAGAGGTTGTTATTACAAAAACGACATTTGATGATTATAAAAATACAGAATACACCCTATATATTAGAGATATAGCTAAAAGAATAAAATTAGAGCACAAACTTGAGGCACTTGCCTTCAATGATGCTTTAACTGGCTTATATAACAGAAGTTACTTTATGAGCAACTTAAAAAATAGAGTTGATTTTCATAAAGAGAATTCAGGTAACACTTCATTAATGTTTTTAGACTTGGATGGCTTCAAAAAAGTGAATGATACGTTAGGACACAAAGCTGGCGATATTTTGCTGTGTGAGGTTGCAAAAAGATTAAGGGCATTTTCACGTGAGGAGGATATTGTCGGCCGCTGGGGTGGAGATGAATTTGTTGTGATCATCTCAGGCAATGTGAATGAAGATGTCATGAAAGAGCGTGCTGAAAACATACTTGAGGTGATGCAATCATCAGTGATAATAAACCATAACAAAGTCAATATTCGTGTCAGTATTGGCGTTGCGATAAGTCATGCTGGTGAGGTATCTGCAGAAATGTTATTACAACAAGCAGATATTGCAATGTATCAAGCGAAACAAGCAGGAAAAGATACCTATCGAATTTACGACAAAGCAATGAGTGAGACCACGGAGCATGCTTTCAATATAGAAAATGCGCTGCCAAATGCGCTTAAAGAGGGGCAGCTGTTTTTAACATTCCAACCGCAAGTTTTATGTAGTAATGAAAAAATAATTGGTTTTGAAGCGCTTACGAGATGGAAACATCCGGAATATGGCATGATTCCTCCAGACGAGTTTATTCCTATTTTAGAAACGTCTAACTTGATTATCACGTTAGGTGAATGGGTGATTACTGAAACATTCAAGCAGTTAGCCATTATGAAAGAGCAGGGCTATGGAGATATACCAATTGCCATCAATGTTTCTGGTAAGCAGATACATGATCCAAAACTGCTCACCCATATCATTGCACAATCTGAACAATATGGTATAAGTCCAAGTTTATTAGAGGTTGAAATTACAGAAGGGGTTTTAGCGAGTGATACGGAATCGAGTATCAAAGCAATGCAACGTCTAGCCGATTACGATATTAAATTATCAGTTGATGATTTCGGAATGGGCTATTCATCTTTGAGTTATTTAAGAAAATTTCCAATTAAAGTACTTAAAATTGACCGAGCTTTCATTAACAATTGTGCGAACGATAAGGATGATGCAGCCATTTGTTTAGCGATTATCTCGTTAGCGAAAAGCCTAAAACTAGATATTGTTGCAGAGGGTGTTGAGACCATTGAACAACTTACTTTTTTAAAACGGCATGACTGTGCTTATCAGGGTTACTATTTCAGCAAGCCACTTGTGAGTGAAAAAATGTTGGAATTGTTAAATGATGTAGGATTAAAACAAGATAATTATATCAACATTGAGAATGTCTAAAACAGGTAACTAAATGGTCATTCACTATGCCAACGGCTTGCATAAATGCATAGCTAGTGGTCGAGCCAATAAATTTAAAACCATTTTTCTTTAGCGCTTTACTCATAATGTCAGACTCGGAGGATTTGCTAGGGATATCGGTAAGTTGCTGACGTCTACTATTGATCGGCGTTCCATTGACGAATGACCAAATGAAAGCATCAAAACTGCCATGCTCAACCTGAATGGCAAGTATCCTTTGTGCATTTATTACCGTTGCATTTATTTTCAACTTATTTCTAACAATGCCAGTATCCTCTAATAAAGCCGATATTTTAGCAGTTGAGTAATTAGCTACGGATTCAATATCGAAATTATCGAATGCACGGCGGTAACCCTGGCGCTTATTTAAGATGGTTGCCCAGCTTAGACCAGCTTGAGCGCTCTCTAACGTCAATGCCTCAAAAAGTAAGCGGTCATCATGGATAGGGACTCCCCATTCTTCATCATGATACTTAGCTTCTATCTCAGAAGCATTCGCCCAATCACAGCGATGAATCATCATTACTTTCGGCCGCATCACGCAGCATGGCATTAATATCGTCTATATCAGCATGCGCAGATAGGGTAGCGTTTTGCTCTTTTACTTTAGACACTGGTAATGCAGTATTAGTGGTATTTGATACTGCGGCATCCATCCATTTTGTAAAAGGTACATCATCTAGGCCTTCTGGAATATACCAGTGTTTCGCAGCGGGGTTCCAACGCGCACCAAGTGACTTTACTTCATCTTTTTCTTTAAAAGGAACATTTAGAGGGGTATTAGTCGTTGTTATCATGTTTTACTTAGTCTTTACTGCTATTTTTGAGGCTATATTTTCGCACAACAGGTAGATTGTTAATACAGTAAAGATTTTATGTTTGCTAAATACAGGTCTCGTAACATGCTGATGTGAATCGTGGGCTACATATGGCTAAAAAAATTAAATCAGTTTTGCCTGTATTACAAATGCGTTGCCTTGTCATCGGTGGAATAATAACAACATCACCAGCACCAACTGTTTTCGGCATATTCTCGCCAATTTCTACCACACCTTCACCAGAAATAATGCAATATCTTTCTGTGACACCTTTTAGGCGGTGCCAAGTGGTGGTGACATTTGGTTCGACACGTGCTTGCGCAATAGATACCTCAGGGTCATCCGCTATATTTGACAATTCAGTAATATAACAACCTTCCGCAGCAAATAGATATTCTTCTGGGATTGTCATATTAGTCTAGTCAATATATGGCAATTGAGCTGAAATTGCTTTTAGCTTAGCTAACTACTTCTTTTAGTTGATCAAGAATAGCTGGATTCTCCAAGGTAGAGATATCAGATGTGATTTCTTCACCTTTTGCCAAGCTACGCAATAGTCGGCGCATGATTTTGCCACTTCTGGTCTTCGGTAAATTATCACCAAACCTAATCTCACTCGGTTTAGCAATTGGGCCAATATCTTTACCCACCCAGTCACGTAATTCTGCAACAATTTCTTTTGCTTTTTCGCCAGTAGCCCGTTCGCCCTTCAGAACCACATAAGCAACGATTGACTCACCTTTAATATCGTCTGGCTTGCCTACGACAGCGGCCTCCGCTACCAAATCATGTGCAACCAGCGCAGATTCGATTTCCATAGTGCCTAAACGGTGGCCAGAAACATTTAATACATCGTCAATGCGACCCATGATGGTGAAGTTACCAGTTTCCTTATCTCGAATAGCACCATCTCCAGCTAAGTAAAGTTTGCCACCTAGTTCTGCAGGGAAATAAGCGCTTTTGAAACGTTCTGGGTCACCGTAAATGGTGCGAATCATAGAAGGCCAAGGCTTTTTAATGACTAGTAATCCACCTTCACCCCAGGGCACGTCATGACCTGTCTCATCCACGACATCAATCGCG
>JBFIDU010000147.1:0-4793 GCA_041603755.1 Methylophilaceae bacterium | reverse complement strand
TTGTTCGAGCACCAAGTTAAGCTGCTAAACATAGGCCAATTTATACTTTAATCCTATATATTATTTGCCTTGTAAAAAGAATAAGACAATGTAACCGTCTGTATATCTTTTGGTAAATCTGGACTCACAAAAAATCTTATCGGCATATCTTTAACTTCTCCTGGCTTCAAGGACTGTTGATTGAAGCAAAAACATTCTATTTTTTTAAAATATAGTGATGCAACTTCAGGTGAAACACTAGGCACCGCAGAGCCTACCACTGATTCTGAGCTATTATTAATTGCTTTATAAGAAGTTAGCTTAATTTCGCCAGGCGACAAGACAACTTTTGGCTCATTCGCTTCAAAACTCCAATCCAACCCAGGCATTGTTGAACCAGTAAAAATCACCGTCACTTTTCTTGAATGGTCTACCGTCACATTTTTTGTCATTTCGGTTGCCGATGTGTCTCCTCTGCCATTGAGTCCTATTGCATCACAAACCACGTCGTATAATGGCGCAAGCGCAAAACCAAAAGCCAAACCAGCTAATGTGATAATTAATAGCTTAATAGCTAAGCTTCTATTCGTATTATCTTTACGCATCATTGAGGTTGCATTCCTGCACCCATATAAATGGCTGTAGCAAATATAATGACAGCAATCGCCGCGATAACCAATGCAATTAATAAACTTCTTTTATCTCTATTTTTAACATCATCCATTTCATTATCCTTAGTTGTCCGCACAGGGTAAGCTATAGACATTCTCAGTCAATTTATAGTTCTGATAAATGTGATCTAGAAAAAAATAACGCCACTGGTTTAACCAAGTGGCGTTATTAGTTAGGCTGTGTCTATAGCCAGTAAACAAATACAAATAAGAATAGCCAGACAACATCAACGAAATGCCAATACCAAGCCACTGCTTCAAAACCAAAGTGATGGTCAGCATTAAAATGGCCTTTCATCACACGGAAAAGAATAATCAATAGCATGATTGTACCCATTGTTACGTGCATACCATGAAAACCAGTTAGCATGTAGAATGTTGAGCCATATATTCCTGAGTCCATTGTGAATGCAGCTTCAGCGTACTCATGTGCTTGTAAGTACAAGAATATCGCGCCTAGTGCAATCGTTAGAATTAATCCGATAGTTAGTTGCTTACGATTGTTTTTCATCAAGCCCCAGTGTGCGTAGGTTAGTGTTGCACCAGAAATCAACAAAATCAATGTATTGATCGCAGGTAAACCCCAAGGACCCATCGCTTCTAGTGCCTCTGTTGCAGCCGGACCAGAAGTAGGCCATGTGGCAACAAAATCAGGCCAAACTAGTTTAGAGCCACTGATCCAATCTAATGCAAAGGTACGAATATAGAATAACGCACCAAAAAAGCCTGCAAAAAACATGACTTCAGAGAAAATAAACCAGCCCATACTCCAGCGGAAAGAAACGTCAACTTGCTTATTGTAGAAGCCAGATAAGCTTTCCTTGATTACATCTCTGAACCATCCATATAGCAAGTAGATGAAAACTAAAACACCTGCTATTAACACATAACTTCCAGAAGCCACATCATTCATTTGCATAGCAAAGCCACCTGCCATCAAGAACAATGCAATTGAAGCTATTAATGGCCAGAGCGATGGTGCTGGCAAGTAATAGTTATTCGTATTCTGACTCATTTTCTCTCCCTATCTCTAAGATTCTAATTTGTGCAAACAGTATTATTTAACTGTAGGCGGTGTTTCAAATGTATGGAATGGTGCTGGTGATGGTACTGTCCATTCAAGACCTTCAGCACCTTCCCAAGATTTAGCTTCAGCCTTAGCACCACCTTTAATACATTTAATCACAACATACAAGAATAGTAGCTGACTAATACCTAATGCAAATGCGCCAATTGATGAAATCATATTGAATTCAGCAAACTGTAGTGCATAGTCTGGAATACGACGTGGCATACCAGCTAGACCTGTAAAGTGCATCGGGAAGAAGGTAACGTTAAATGCAATTGTCGTTAACCAGAAGTGCCATTTACCTAAAGTCTCATCGTACATATGACCGGTCCATTTTGGAAGCCAGTAATAAACTGCACCCATAATTGACATTGCAGCACCAGAGAACAACACATAGTGGAAGTGAGCAACAACATAGTAAGTATCTTGCACTTGAATATCTACTGGTAGGATTGAGCAAACCAAACCACTAAGGCCACCGATAGTAAATAAGAATACAACTGCGATTGAGAACAGCATTGGTGTTTCGAAAGTCATAGACCCTCTCCACATCGTTGCAACCCAGTTAAACACTTTCACACCTGTTGGGATAGAAATTAACATCGTGCTGTACATAAAGAACAGCTGACCAGCAACAGGCATACCAGTAGTAAACATATGGTGAGCCCATACAACAAATGAAAGCAGTGCAATTGCTGCAGTTGCATAGACCATTGAGGCATAACCAAATAATGGTTTACGCGCAAATGTTGGAATAATGGTAGAAATCAAACCGAAAGCTGGCAGAATCATAATATAAACTTCTGGATGGCCAAAGAACCAGAATACGTGTTGCCATAATACAGGGTCACCACCACCTGCAGCATCAAAGAATGATGTACCAAAATGACGATCAGTTAGTAGCATTGTTAAAGCGCCTGCTAGTACTGGCATAGAGGCAATCAGCAAGAACGCTGTAATTAACCAAGTCCAAACAAACAAAGGCATTTTCATCAATGTCATGCCTGGCGCACGCATATTCAGGATGGTCGTAATAATGTTGATGGAACCAACAATTGAAGAAACACCAAGAATGTGCAAGGCTAAAATTGACATGTCGACTGACATTGATTGATTTTGAACTGATAACGGCGGGTACATTGTCCAACCACCCGCAATCGCACCACCAGGTACGAATATTGAGGTAATCAACAAGATTGCTGCTGGAACCATCAACCAAAAACTCATGTTGTTTAGTCTAGGGAAAGCCAAATCTGATGTACCAATCATTAGCGGTATCATCCAGTTAGCAAAACCAACGAACGCAGGCATGATTGCACCAAAAATCATAATCAGACCATGAAGCGTTGTTAGTCTGTTAAAGTTTTCTGGCTCCACGAATTGCAGTCCTGGCTGAAATAATTCAGCACGGATACCGAGTGCTAGTGCACCAGCAAACAAAAACATAAAGAAGCTAAACCAAAGATACAGTGTACCAATATCTTTATGGTTTGTAGATGCAACCCAGCGCATTATGCCAGTTGGATGTCCATGATCTGCATGATCATCGTGATGTGTTGCAGTTGTTGTACTCATCAGTTTCTCCTAAAAACTAAAGCTTAATTCTAATAATTCAAAAATTTATTCGTTATTAACGGGCAGCTTTTACTGCGGAAGGCTGTGCAAAATCGCCAGTACTATTACCTAATGCGTTACGCTCATATGCAATAACCGCAGCGATATCAGTGTCGCTCAACACATCTTTCCAAGCAGGCATAATATTCTTACCATTTAGTAGGATATCAATGTGTCCTTCAATTGGACCTGTTGCAACCGCACTACCTGTCATTGCTGGGAAAGCTGGCGGAATACCTGCACCTGTTGCACCATGGCATACAGCACAGTTTTTCTCATAAACAGCTTTACCTGCAGTTACTAACTCGTCCATTGCCCACTCTTTATCAGCACCAGCATCTGCTGCCGCTGCCGCTTCTTTTTGTGCAACCACCCACGCATTGTATTTATCTTCTTCCATCGCTTCTACAACGATAGGCATATAACCATGCGCTTTACCACAAAGCTCAGCACATTGTCCTCTATAGGTACCTGGTTTATCCACTCGAATCCATGTTTCTCTGACAAATCCAGGAATCGCATCTTGCTTAACACCGAATTCTGGAATCCACCATGCGTGAATAACATCAGCTGCCGTAAGTAAAATTTTAATTTTTTTACCTACTGGAACAACCATAGGATTGTCGACTTCGAGAAGGTAATTTTCACCTTTCTCTTCTTCGTTTTTGATTTGTGCTTCAGGCGTTGAGAGTGTACTTACAAACTTAACATCTTGATCTAGGTAATCATACGCCCACTTCCATTGCGATCCAGTTACTTTAATGCTCATATCCGCCGCGGTAGTATCTTTCATTGCTAAGATAGTACGTGTCGCAGGAACTGCCATACTAATCAGAATGATGACTGGTATGATCGTCCAGACAACTTCTAACCAATGATTTTCATGGAATTGCGCTGCTTTATGACCGACAGATTTACGATGTTTGAAAATTGAATAAAACATCATACCGAAGACGACGACAAAAATCGCTGCACACACATACAAGATCAACATGTGTAAATCATAAATTTGACTAGCAATATCTGTTGCTGGCGCTTTTAAATTTAATGCATAGTCTGCTTGTGCATTTACAGCAAACAAAGTTAAAAATGTAGCACCCAAAGAGAGAAATGTTCTCTTGTTCATAACTGAATCCACCCCAAAAAATTGTGAACAACTAAAATGATTAAAGCCAAAAAAAAATCCAATTAAACTTGGAAATTCATTGACAGCTAACATGTCAACCAATATTCGGCTGCATATTTTATTATTACTAAAATATTTTGATTTAAATCAATCAGCGATTGCGGATATTATGCTAAATACAAAATTTCGCTAAATTTAGCATACCCATTTCTGCATATCAAGAAAAATGTAACAAAATAGTTACATTATTTTACAGTTTAGACAGGTGTTCAGTGAGTTTGCTAAGGGCTTTTACGATAGGTAATAGAGACTAGTTTTTGGTGCCGGGAGGGGG
>JBFIDU010000146.1:0-4812 GCA_041603755.1 Methylophilaceae bacterium | reverse complement strand
GCTGGCAAGGGTCACGAGGATTATCAGGAAATAGCAGGGGTAAAACATCATTTTAGTGATGCGGAACAGGTCGAAAAGGCGCTGAAACGCTATGAGGTATCGGTAGCATGATGCGATTATCGGAAGTGGCAAAGGTGCTAAACACTGTGCATATAGGTGCAGACACCACTGTTTTATCCGTCGGCACTGATAGTAGAAACATAATGCCGGAGCAGCTTTTTGTCGCGATTAAAGGAGAACACTTTGATGGCAATCAATATGCAGTAGATGCAATTGAAAAAGGCGCAGCTGCCGCCTTAATTTCGGACCAGACAATAAAGGTCGAACCTGCCGTATTGGTAGCTGATACCAGAATTGCTTTAGGTGAGCTAGCGCACTATTGGCGCAATCAGTTTGCTTGTCCTTTGGTGGCAGTAACAGGAAGTAACGGAAAAACGACAGTTAAAGAAATGATAGCCGCCATTATGACAGCAGCAAAAGCGAATGTTTTAGCGACTAAAGGTAACTTAAATAACGATATCGGCATGCCATTAACGTTACTCAGTATGCGTGAGCAACATACTTGTGCTGTGATTGAGATGGGGATGAATCATCTAGGTGAAATTAGCTATTTAAGTAAGATTGCAAGTCCCCAAGTTGCAGTCATCAACAATGCTGGGACAGCACATATTGGTGAGCTTGGTTCTAGGCAAGCTATCGCTCAGGCAAAAGGTGAAGTTTTTGACGGGCTGGGTCAAGATGGTATCGCAGTGATCAACGCAAACGATGCGTATGCACCCTATTGGCAATCGTTGAATTCGAATAGAAAAGTGATTACCTTTGGTATCGATGTTAGCGCGGATGTGACGGCTAATTATACAGTTCAGGGTAGCAAAATGGAGATTGAGCTGACAACGCCGAATGGAACTACCCAGTTTCAACTGCCATTGCAAGGTAAGCATAATGTCATGAATGCGCTAGCTGCATCAGCAGTGGCTGTGTCTTTGGGTGTCGCCAATACAGCGATAGTAGATGGCTTAACTCAATTTTCTGGCGTTAAGGGTCGATTAAATAGATTGCCTGGTCAAAATGGTGCATTGGTCATTGATGATACCTACAACGCAAACCCAGATTCAATGAAAGCAGCGATTGATGTCTTAACAACCGAGAAAGCAGAATCCAAGCAACAACTGGTTATGGTGATGGGTGATATGGCAGAGTTGGGCGAGTCCGCTGAGTCACTACATACAGAAATCGGTCAGTATGCTAAAGAAAATGGTGTTAATCGTTTATTAAGCTTTGGTCGTTTGAGTCAACTAACAACACAAGCATTTGGGAGTGAGGGTGAACATTTTGATTCAATCGAATCATTAATTTCGGCCACGCAAGCACAGATGCAGCCAAATACACTCGTGTTAGTCAAAGGTTCTCGCATGATGAAAATGGAGCGGGTTGTAGATGCGATAAAAGCAAATAGAGAAATAGGGGAACATAACAATGTTACTTGAGCTAGCACGATATTTAGCAGCAGACATACATGGATTTAATGTATTCAACTACATCACATTACGTGCTGTGATGGCAACATTGACGGCGCTGGTCATTTCGTTTGTTGTGGGGCCGAGAATGATTAAAAAACTCACTCAATATAAGGTGGGGCAATCAGTTCGCGATGATGGGCCACAAACACATTTGATTAAAGCAGGCACGCCAACAATGGGCGGTGCTCTTATCTTAGTAGCAATTGCGCTTTCAACATTGCTTTGGGCAGATTTGAGCAATCGATTTATTTGGGTTGTGTTAGTGACGACATTAGGATTTGGTGCAATCGGTTGGGTCGATGATTACCGTAAAGTTGTATACAGAAACCCAAAAGGATTATCTGCAAAAGCAAAAATGTTTTGGCAAAGTTTAATCGGCTTGGGTGTTGGGTTGTTCTTGTTTAAAACCTCCGTATCGCCAATAGAAACAACGTTAATTTTCCCATTTTTCAAAAATCTGGCCTTACCTTTGGGCTTGGTAGGATTTTTAACGTTGACTTATATGGTCGTGGTTGGCAGTAGTAATGCCGTTAATCTTACCGACGGCTTAGATGGATTGGCGATATTACCTACCGTGATGGTTGGAAGCGCACTTGGTATTTTTGCCTATGTCGCTGGGCATTTGTATTTTTCAAAATATCTCGGTGTGCCCTATGTGGCTGGTGCTGGTGAGCTATTAGTATTTTGTGCTGCGATGGCGGGAGCAGGCCTGGGATTTTTATGGTTCAACGCTTATCCAGCAGAAGTGTTTATGGGTGATGTCGGCGCATTGGCATTAGGTGGCGCATTGGGTGTGATAGCGGTCGTTGTCAGGCAGGAAGTTGTTTTATTTATCATGGGTGGTGTGTTTGTAGTTGAAACATTTTCAGTAGCAATACAAGTGCTGTATTTCAAGTTTACAAAGTACAGGACAGGTGTTGGGCGGCGCATCTTTTTGATGGCGCCTTTGCACCATCATTATGAGCAAAAAGGATGGAAAGAGACGCAAGTCGTAGTGCGTTTTTGGATTATTACCATGATGCTGGTCTTGGTTGGGCTTTCAACGTTGAAAATTAGATGATAGAGACGGTAAAAAATAAACGGGTAGTTGTGCTTGGGCTTGGTCACACAGGCCTGTCGGCCTTGCGCTGGCTGGTTGCGCAAGGGGCAAAAGTTATCGTCGCCGACACACGAGAAAATCCGCCTAACTTACAAGCGGTCAGAAAAGATATGCCCAATGTTGAGATCATTCTTGGCGATTTTGACGCGTCCTTATTGCAAACAGCAGAGTTAATGGTGATTAGTCCAGGGGTTGCATTATCAACGCCAGCTGTTCAACAGGCTATTGGTGCAGGCGTTCCAGTTGTGGGTGATGTTGAGTTGTTTGCGCAGTTTCGGTCACCAAATGCAAAAGTGATTGCAATTACAGGCTCAAATGGAAAAACGACCGTTACCACGCTAGTTGGGGAAATGTGTCAGTCAGCTGGGCTAAAAACCATCGTGGCAGGCAATATTGGTTTGCCTGTGCTTGAAGCTTTAGGCATGGACGTGCCAGAAGTATATGTGTTGGAACTATCTAGTTTTCAATTAGAAACAACTAACAGTTTGATAGCTGATGTGGCAACTGTGTTGAATGTGACTGAAGACCACATGGATCGCTATCCTGATTTATCGACTTATGCGGCTGCAAAAGCACACATTTTTTATAAAGCAAAGCATCAAGTGTTAAACCGAGACGATGCCTGGAGTATGGTGATGGAAAGGCCGCCTCTTGCCTTAACGACATATGGTTTAAATGATGACGCTGATGGTTTTGGTATAGAAGTTAAAAATAATGAAATCTGGTTATGCGACAGTGGCAAGCATCTGATAAATGCGGCTGATTTACATATTAGAGGAGCGCACAATGTCTCTAATGCGTTGGCAGCACTTGCACTATGCCGAGCAATAGGCTTGGAATATGCACCTTTGCTCAGTACTTTGTATAACTTTAAAGGGCTGCCACATCGAGTAGAGTGGGTTGCTGAAATAGACAAGGTTGACTATTTTGATGACTCAAAAGGGACTAATGTTGGCGCAACTTGCGCAGCGATATCGGGGTTGCCACAAAAAGTAGTCCTGATTGCAGGTGGCGATGGTAAAGATCAGAATTTTTCTCCGCTCGTTCGGCCTGTTAAAGAGAATGTGCGTGCAGTCGTGTTGATTGGTCGTGATGCCTATATCATCGAGAAGGTTTTGCTTGAAACAGCTGTACCTATTTACCATGCACAGGACATGCAGGAGGCTGTCGCAATCGCGAAGCGAGTGGCGCAGACTGGAGACGCTGTTTTGCTTTCACCTGCCTGTGCAAGTCTTGATATGTATGAAAACTACATTAAAAGAGCTGAGGCATTTGTAGCAGCCGTGAAAAGGCTGGAAGTGGAGGTAGCATGCTAACCACTACCGCTATGCAATCAAGAGAGCGTGCCATGTCAGATCAATATGATCAATTGCTCCTGTGGGTGACATTAATATTACTAGGTATAGGGCTTGTCATGGTTTACTCAGCCTCCATCGCTATAGCCGAGGCAAACGCCAGTATTGGACATAAGAGCACTTATTATTTAACAAGGCAGGCAGTCTTTATTGCGGTGAGCCTGATATCAGCATACGTTGCCTTTCAGATTCCGATAGATTGGTGGCAAAAAATGGCGCCATATTTATTTCTAGTCGGTATTGCACTTTTAATATTGGTGTTGATACCAGGTATTGGTAGAAATGTTAACGGCAGCCAACGATGGTTATCTTTGTTCGTGATTAATTTACAACCATCAGAATTTATGAAGCTATTCGCTGCAATGTATGTCGCGGACTATGCCGTCCGAAAGTCGGGGCAAATGGATAGCATCGTAAAAGGATTTTTGCCCATGGTAGCCGTAATGATACTGGTCGGCTTCCTTTTACTCAGAGAGCCTGATTTTGGTGCATTTGCCGTTGTTGCCGCAATCTCAATTTCAATTTTATGGTTGGGTGGCATTACAGTGAAAATCATTATTGGCTTATTGGTGATTCTGCCAGTCGCAATCTACTTCTTAATTGTCAGCTCACCTTACCGATTACAACGGGTTATCGGTTTTATGGATCCATGGGCAGATCCTTTTGGTAAGGGTTACCAGTTGTCGCATGCGCTGATTGCTTTTGGTCGTGGCGAATGGTTTGGCGTTGGATTAGGCGCTAGTGTAGAAAAATTACTCTACCTGCCAGAAGCGCACACTGATTTCTTGCTTGCGGTAATCGCTGAAGAGTTAGGTTTTGTTGGCGTGGTCACTGTGCT
>JBFIDU010000145.1:0-4824 GCA_041603755.1 Methylophilaceae bacterium | reverse complement strand
TTTGGAAGGTAAAATATCGGAAAAATTGAAACACCTTAAATCATTAGACGAACAAGCATTAAAACGAAAAGTGAAAAAATAAATGTTAGATATCCAAGCCTTAAGAAATAATTTAGATAGTGTTGTTACGCAACTTAAAAGCCGAAAGTTTGAGTTTGATAAAGACCGATTTGTTTATTTAGAAAGCGAGCGCAAAGCCCTTCAGGTTGGAGTTGAAAATCATAAAGCTTGGCGCAATAGTGCATCAAAAAGAATTGGGATTGCTAAGTCCAAAGGGGAAGATGTAAGTCAAATTATGAAAGAGATTGAAGGTGTTGGAGAGCAGTTAAAAAATGCAGAAGCTTATTTATCTAACATCCAAACGGAATTACAAGACATCTTATTAAATGTTCCAAATCTACCTCATGAAAGTGTACCAGTTGGCAAGGATGAAACCGATAATGTAGAAGTGCGTAAAGTGGGTACACCGCGCACGTTTGAGTTTGAAGTTAAAGATCATACCGATGTTGGTGCTCCACTGGGCTTGGATTTTGATACAGGCGCAAAACTATCTGGGGCAAGATTTACCTTAATGCGAGGCCAAATCGCAAAGCTACACCGAGCAATTGCACAGTTTATGCTGGACACGCAAACCGAGCAGCATGGATATACTGAATGCTATACGCCGTATATGGTCAATGCAGAAACGTTATTGGGCACAGGACAGCTACCGAAATTTGAAGAAGACTTGTTTTCAATGAATCATAATGATAGCAAGATGTATTTAATCCCTACCTCTGAAGTAACATTGACCAACACAGTACGCGATGAAATTGTCAGTATGGAAAGCCTGCCTATTAAACTGACAGCGCATACGCCATGCTTCCGCTCTGAAGCAGGTTCTTATGGCAAAGATACCAAAGGCATGATACGTCAACATCAGTTTGATAAAGTGGAAATGGTGCAAATTGTCCATCCAGACAAGAGCTATGAAGCGTTGGATGAAATGGTTGGTCATGCAGAGAATATTCTTAAGGCATTAGAACTGCCGTATCGCGTGGTTTCACTTTGCACAGGAGATATGGGCTTTGGCGCTGCCAAAACCTATGACTTAGAGGTATGGTTACCCGCGCAAAATACCTTCCGTGAGATTTCTTCTGTATCTAATTGCGAGGCTTTTCAAGCGCGCCGCTTAAAAGCACGCTTCAAAAATGCGGATGGTAAAACAGAGTTTGTACATACCTTAAATGGCTCTGGTTTAGCCGTAGGTCGCACCTTAGTCGCCATTCTCGAAAATTATCAGCAAGCTGATGGCAGTGTCACTATCCCAACAGCACTACAACCCTATATGGACGGACAAACCGTCATCTCTTAAATCGGGGTTAATTACTCGCAATTTTAAATGGGTCACTATCAAGTGGCTCATGTGCAGGTTCTGAACGAGTTAATATATTGTAATAGCTACGAATAGATTCAACATAAACAACAGGTTGCAGGCATCTGCAGTAACCGTATTTTGCCTCATTGTAGTATTTAGGGCTTCTTAGATTGAGTAGGGCTTTTTTGACATCAACCCAAGAATCTGGGTTTAATCCAAGCTTTTGCGCAAGCACACGCGCATCTTCCACATGAGCATAGCCTACATTGTAGGCAGCAAGCGCCATATAGGTACGGTCTGGCTCAGGAATGCGATCCGGAATCGTGTCAATCATCAGATTGATATATTTAGCCCCAGCAGGAATGCTCTGTTTGGGGTCCAGTCGATCAGTCACGCCCATCCTATCGGATGTAGCTTCTGTTAACATCATCAGACCACGTACTTTAGTAGGTGAAGTGCTGTAAGTATCCCAATGCGACTCCTGATAGCTAACAGCCGCGAGTAGTCGCCAATCTAAGCCAGTAATTTCTTGGGCTTCTTTAAACAGTTTTTTGTACTGTGGTAAACGTGTTCTGCTTCGCTCGATAAATGTTTGGATATCAATCGGGTGCAATCGGTTGCTGTTGCCGTGATAACGGTCAATCAGGTTTCTTAATGTGCCATCATTTCGGATTTGTGAGAAGAAAGCGTTTGCCATTAACAGTAACTCAGGCTTTTGTTTTTTTGCGAATCCCCATGCAATTTTTTCCGGTTTACCTAAATTAAATGCAACACGTAAGTTGGGGTGATAGTTCTTGATGACAGAAAATAAGTGGCTGTCAGCAATCGTGTACTCAATCTCGCCTTGCGCAACCTCTTCAATTAGACCTTCAGAATGGATGTCTGGCCGATTTGACCATTCCAGATCACGAATCTTCTTTTTATGGTCAATCAACCTTTCTACAAAGCTACTTGAAGAAGGGACAGCGACTTTTTTGCCAATTAAGTCATTAATGTTTCTAGCGGGCTTTTTTGTAAACAAGCGACTGTAAATGACTTGCTGTTGTACTTCTTGATAGGGGATGGAGAAATCAATTAACTTTTTTCTTGCAGGGGTTATCGTCAGGTCTGCTGCCGCAATATCTGCTTTATTGCTGATAATGGTGGCAACCACTTCTTCAATGGTATTTGCCACAATAAACTCAACCTGCTTATCACCACCGATGAATTTTGAAAAGGCAATAGCAAGATCATACTCAAGGCCAGCAAACTCCTTATCGCTATTGACATAATAAGTGCTAGGACTATTCAGCGTGACAAAAGTAATGACATTTTCATCGCGTTTTGCTACTTTTTTTTCAGTGGAAGGATCTTTACTACAAGCCGATATGGCTAATAGGAGTAAACTTAAGCGCGCAACGCTTTGAATCCATACGCTGTTAAATCTGAGACTACGCATATGAACATAGCACAGGCTCAAAGCCTAAAAATGCTTTTCCTCAATCTTGCCTGCATCCGCAATTAACACAGTCGTTGTTAACCCAAGAAAGATACCGTGCTCAACTACACCTGGAATATTATTTAATTGATCATTTAACACGTTTTCTGTCATATCCGAATCAAAATGCATATCTAGAATCAAACTACCATACGAGCTGATAGACAATCCATCTTTCGCTACGTTCTGGCGTAAATCACCTTTACCGCCAATTTTTTCGATACTTTTCTTTGCCGCTTGCCATGCAAAAGGCATCACTTCAATGGGAATAGGGAAATTGCTGCCAATTTGGTTAACTAACTTAGACTTGTCTGCAACTACGATAAATTGGTTTGCTGCTTTTGCCAGTAGTTTTTCCATAACCAAATCATAACCACGTCCTTTAAGCAGTGTCATCGTGGGCGTGATTTCATCTGCGCCATCGACATAAAGATCAATCGTGCTGACTTGTTGCAGTGCAATGACATTCAATCCTAAGCTCTGCGCTTTAATCATGCTGACATTAGAACTGGAAATCGTTGTGACTTTTAGTTTTTCTTCATTCTGGCGTCTTGCCAGCTCTTCAATAAAGAAGTTAGCGGTGGAGCCAGTACCCAATCCAACTAACATATCGTTTTGAACTTGTTTTGCAGCATGAATTGCAACTAATTGCTTATCGTTCATCCATGAATCCCTCCATGCGTTAATTTTGTTGGTTTTTATTATTGTGTTGACGCTCAAAAATTAATTGAGCGCTAAGATAAGGTCGCGTTAAGGTTATAATAGGTAAAATTTCAAGCTAAACCAAGTCATTTCAATCTCATTTATGCAGTTAATACCCCCATTATCTGGTCGAAGTTCCCGTTTTTCTTATGCAGCCAATGGCTTAGATAGTCTATCTTTAGCTCAGCTTTCATGTGACTTAAAAACAACAAAAAAGCCACTTGTTATCATCACGGCAAATGCGTTTGAAGCGCAGCGTTTGGTTGAAGAAATACCTTTTTTCGCACCAGATATTAGCTTGCATCTGCTGCCTGATTGGGAAACCTTACCTTACGATGTGTTCTCGCCACACCCCGATTTAATCTCGGAACGTTTATCTACGCTATATCAAATTAGTCAAAATAATTTTGACATTGTGATTGTGCCAATCGTAACCGCATTATTAGCTATGCCTCCTGTAGCCTATTTAGCTAGACATACTTTTATGCTCAGTAAAGGACAAAAGCTGGATATTGAGGCGCTTCGCCATCAATGTGCACAAGCTGGTTATCACCATGTAAATCAAGTTATCAGCCCAGGTGAATTTAGCGTTCGTGGCGGGCTGGTTGATTTATTCCCTATGGGTGGCGTGTTTCCTTATCGGATAGATTTATTTGATGATGAAATTGAAACGATTCGTACTTTTGATGTGGATACGCAGCGTAGCTTGTATCCAGTTCCTGAAATAAGGCTATTACCAGCCAGAGAGTTTCCATTAGACAAGGCGGGTATAGCGCTTTTTAGAAGTCAGTTTAGGGAGCATTTTGAAGGTGACCCTCAGCGTGCAAAAATCTATAAAGATGTAACTAAAGGTAATGCCACGGGAGGCATTGAGTGGTATTTACCATTATTCTTTGAGGAAACGGCCAGTATTTTTGATTACCTGCCTGAACAAGCCATTTTGTGTGCGCATGGCGATTTAGATAAGGCAGCGCAAACGTTTTGGTACGAAGCAAATTCACGTTATAAATTGCTTGCATACGACGCAGAAAGACCTGTTTTACCACCTGAAAATCTGTTGATTAAAGCGGATGATTTTTTTAAAAAGCTCAAACAGTTCTCTGTCATTAATGCTGTTTTAAGTCCAAAAAAAGAACTGCCTGAAGTTGATGTCGATAGGCGTTCCGACCAACCATTACATAAATTACAAGCATTTATTCAGGCATCTAAAAAGCGCATCCTGATTGTGGCAGAAAGTTTGGGCCGACGTGAAACGATGTCACATTTATTCACGGAGCAGGGCTTAACG
>JBFIDU010000144.1:0-4849 GCA_041603755.1 Methylophilaceae bacterium | reverse complement strand
TGGCGGAGAGAGAGGGATTCGAACCCTCGATAGAGTTGCCCCTATACCACCTTTCCAGGGTGGCGCTTTCGACCACTCAGCCATCTCTCCGCGATTTAGTTCAGATATAAACTGTGCGAGATTATAGCGGATGGCTCACTTTTAAACAAAAGGAAAGTATTACTCACTACAAATCTAGCTGTGACTTGGTTTGAGCATATAAGTATTTACTTTACCTTTACCTTTCACCTGAACCTGTTTACGCGCCTCAAAATCAAAATGATCCTTCACTAGTGCAAAACTTGCTTCGCTTAACTGTATGGTATTAGTAAGCGCTGTTTGCTCCATACGACTTGCCATGTTAACTGGATCCCCCCATAAATCATATGCAAACTTTGACGTCCCTATAACACCAGCAACTACTGGTCCAGTACTAATGCCAATTCGCATTTGCAAATTGTTGTGTGTGCTTTGATTAAAGTCCGAAAGCGCTTCAAACATTTCTAGTGCCAACCTTGTGACAACCACAGCATGATCTTCTGAATAGTTAGGTGCACCACCAACGACCATATAGCCATCACCAATCGTTTTAATCTTTTCTAAGCCATGCTTTTCCACAAGTTGATCAAATCGAGAAAATAGCTGACTTAACATATCGACTAGCTGAGTCGCTGAGATAGAGGCAGTCAGCTTGGTAAAACCTGCAATATCCGCAAATAAAACGGTGACAGATTCGTGGCTATCTGCAATGCGCATGTCATTATCTTTTAGTCGATTTGCTATCGACTGCGGCAAAACGTTTAATAACAACTTTTCTGAGCGCGCTTGTTCAATCGCTAACTCTTTTAATGTGCGTTCTTTTTGACTCTGAAAATAACGCATCACTGCATATAAAAGACAAGTAGTTCCCATGATATTCATTAAGAAAAACGTATCTTTAATATGGGCAGGGATCGGTAACGAGTTAAGTATGAATTGGTCATTTAAAAACCACGACAACCCTGCCAATAGTGCAAACAGTAAGAACCATGCTGTGGACTGACTAGTTCCCAGTATCATCAATGCACCAATCGGAGATAAAATAGCCCAAATTGCGATGCCACTTGATGCCTGATAACCGCCGATGACCCACTGCATAAAAAACGGCATGACTAGCAACATTATTAGTTGCGTAAAAATAAAATATTGAAACTTCTGATATCGATAAAAAATCAACAAGCTTGCATAGGAAATCACGATATAAATGTAAGGGAATAATGCCATTAATGCATACCCCTCCCCCAAACCAGAAAGCGTGTATATCCAAAAAATCGATACAATACTCTCAGCAAAAACGAGTATTAATAGGATGGCTTTACTTAAAACAGAGTCCGTAGGTCGGCTGATACTTTCCCAAAAAGCTCTTGTCGTTGTACTTAAGTCAGTTTGTGATTCTGCCATAAACTATAAGTTACCATTGAAAACGTATCTACATAATGATTAATGCAAACTATATATGATGAAACTAAACAGCGCCATGGTTGCCTAATGATTTATTATAAATTTCAGCAATATCTTTATTGCTTTATCAGCAACTTAGGTTTATTGTCTTATATAAGAGACATCGCTCGGATCCTTTATTTATAAGGGCTGCAGCCAAGGATGTCACTTTTTTAGCTAGAAATTTAAAACCATTTTATTTATTGCGGCTTGGTAAATAGAAAACATACGAAATCACTAGAAAAACTAGAGGAGTTAGCATGAGTTTGGATACACTTAAAGCACTTGGCGTCACAATCCCATATAAAGAAAAATATGATAATTTTATTGGCGGCAAGTGGGTTGCCCCTGTTAAAGGTGAATATTTTGATGTCATTTCACCAATTACAGGCAAAAACTATACAAAAGCAGCACGGTCAAGTGCGGAAGACGTTGAACTTGCATTAGATGCTGCACATGCAGCCGCTGAAAAATGGGGTACTACCTCTACAACAGAGCGTGCAAACATATTACTCAAAATTGCAGATCGCATTGAAGAAAACTTAGAACTGATTGCTACGGCAGATACAGTGGATAATGGCAAACCTATTCGTGAAACCATGAATGCCGATATTCCGTTAACAGTTGATCACTTCCGTTACTTTGCTGGTGCTATACGTGCACAAGAAGGCGGCATTAGTGAAATTGATAACGACACTATCGCTTACCATTTCCATGAGCCGCTTGGTGTGGTCGGTCAAATCATTCCTTGGAACTTCCCTATTTTAATGGCCGCTTGGAAATTAGCCCCAGCTCTAGCTGCTGGTAATTGCGTTGTGCTAAAACCTGCAGAATTTACACCAATTTCTATTTTGGTGATGATAGAAACTTTTGCAGACTTGCTTCCACCTGGCACTGTTAACATTGTTAACGGTTATGGTCGAGAAGTTGGTGCACCACTAGCAAATAGCAAGCGTATTGCCAAAATCGGCTTTACCGGTTCAACTGCAACTGGACGTGCAATTGCAGGTGCAGCAGCAAGTAACTTAATTCCTGCAACGTTAGAATTAGGTGGCAAATCACCGAACGTTTTCTTTGCTGACATCATGGATGAAGATGATGCATTCTTTGATAAAGCCATTGAAGGTTTGGTATTGTTTGCTTTCAACCAAGGTGAAGTATGTACTTGCCCGTCACGTGCGATTATTCAAGAATCGATTTATGATAAGTTTATGGAACGTGTTTTAGAGCGTGTTAAAGCAATTAAACAAGGCAACCCATTAGATCCAAACACCATGTTAGGTGCGCAAGCATCACAAGATCAGCTTAACAAAATCATGAACTATATTGATATTGGCAAACAAGAAGGTGCTGAGATATTAATTGGAGGTGAACGCAATATACTTCCAGGTGATTTTGCAGAGGGATATTATGTGAAGCCAACTCTGCTTAAAGGTCATAATAAAATGCGTGTTTTCCAAGAAGAAATTTTTGGTCCTGTTTTAGCTGTTACAACGTTTAAAGATGAGGCGGACGCCTTAGCCATTGCGAATGATACGATCTTTGGACTAGGCGCTGGTGTGTGGAGCCGCAACGGTACAACTGCTTACCGTATGGGCCGTGGTATTAAAGCTGGTCGTGTATGGACTAACTGCTACCATGCCTATCCTGCTCATGCTGCTTTTGGTGGTTATAAAGAGTCTGGTATTGGACGTGAAAACCACAAAATGATGCTAGACCACTACCAACAAACCAAGAACTTGCTAGTGAGTTACAATCCTAATAAATTAGGCTTTTTCTAATTGATAGGTCAGTAATCAGTAAAATAAAAGGGCGAGTTTTCGCCCTTTTCATTTTGAATGATAAAGGAGAAGAAATGACTGCTGAACGTGTGTCTGCCACCCCTGCAGCAAAAGAGCTCATTCGCAAATTGACGGCAGAGCATGGTGAAATTGCCTTTTTACAATCTGGTGGCTGCTGCGAAGGTAGTGGGCCGCTTTGTATGCCAGCGAATGAAATGCGACCCAGTGCGATGGATGTTATTTTGGGTAAGCTTGAGGGAGCAACTTTCTACATGAGCGATAGCCACTTTTCTTTTGCCGAGAACATGCATACTATCCTTGATGCTGTGCCTGGATCAAGTGGATCTTTTTCATTAGATTGTGGCACCGGAATGGCTTTTATTACCCGTGGACGACTTTATACTGATGAAGAATTAGCCGAATTAGAAAAAAATCCAGTTAAACGCTGCGGTTATTAAGCAAGTTAATGTAAAATACACGCGGCGGGTCTCCTCGCATTGTAAAGTAGCCAACCTGGTCAGATGCGGAAGCAAGCAGCCACAACTATTGAGCAAGTGCCGAGGGCAAGGCTCGCCACTTTATGTTTACTCTCATGCGACCTATATGCAATTATCAGCTAAAATAGCGCTATGTCTCACCAAGTTCTAGCGCGTAAATGGCGTCCAAAATCTTTTGAAAGTCTAGTTGGACAACCACATGTTGTGCGCGCACTCAGTAACGCACTTGAACAACAAAGAATTCATCACGCTTACCTCTTTACTGGCACACGTGGCGTTGGTAAAACAACATTAGCGCGTATCATTGCAAAGTCATTGAACTGCGAAACAGGCATTACCGCAAAACCTTGTGGACAATGCGTCGCATGTACTGAAATTGATAAAGGCCGATTCGTCGATTTGCTAGAGGTAGATGCAGCAAGCAACACCCAAGTAGATGCAATGCGTGAATTGCTCGAAAATGCACAGTACGCACCTACATCAGGTAGATTTAAGGTCTATATTATTGATGAGGTGCACATGCTGTCAAAAAGTGCCTTCAATGCCATGCTAAAAACACTAGAAGAGCCGCCTGAGCACGTAAAATTCATTTTAGCGACCACTGATCCCCAAAAAGTACCTGTAACCGTTCTATCGCGCTGCTTACAATTTAATTTACGCCAAATTGCTAGCTCAACAATCGTTGAGCACTTAGAGCATGTCCTGTCAGAAGAAAATATTCCCTATGAAAAAGCTGCGGTTCAACTCATAGCGAAAGCTGCAGAAGGCAGCATGCGTGATGCGTTATCGCTGACAGATCAGGCAATTGCCTATGGCAATCAGGCAGTACACGAAGCGGATGTGCGTGGGATGTTAGGCGCAATTGATCAAAGTTATTTGTTTGATATTATTCAGGCACTAATTGATGAAAATGGTGCGCTGCTGATAGAAAAAGCAAAAGAAATGGAAGCGCGCAGCATTTCTTTCGAAGCGGCACTCAATGATTTAGCCAAATTATTACACCAAATCGCAATTGCACAAGCTGCCCCTGAAAGCCTTAGTCATGATTTACCTGAACGCAATGAGCTTTTAATACTTGCTGAAAAAATATCTGCAGAAAAATGTCAGCTTTAT
>JBFIDU010000143.1:0-4862 GCA_041603755.1 Methylophilaceae bacterium | reverse complement strand
GCAGAAAAATCAAAGTTAATTTGGTGTGCTGCTAACCGTGAGCAGGCTTGGAAGGATTGGATATTAAATGATAAATTGCCTAAATCTGCAGGTAATTGTAAAGTACCGCTTGAAGAAGTTGGTGAGTTAGCTAGAAAGGTTGGTGTATCTAGTACACCAACATTGATTTTTTCAGATGGCAAACGGATGATGGGCGCGCAACCTTATAAAGCGATTGAGGATGCAATGCGTAGCGCACAGGCCAGAGCTAGAAATTAGTTTACATTAAAAGCATGTTGCTTTTGCTAACCAACAACTTCACCAAGCTTGAATATTGGTAGATACATTGCAACAACTAAACCACCTATCAGTACACCTAGTACTACCATAATGATGGGCTCCATTAAACTGGAGAGGCCTTCAACTGCATCATCGACTTCACTTTCATAAAAATCAGCGACTTTTCCTAGCATGCTATCCAGCGCACCTGATTCTTCACCAATCGCTGTCATTTGTAACATCATATTCGGGAATACCTCAGAGTTTTGCATAGCAACTGTTAGACTGGTGCCTGTACTTATTTCGCTTTGTATTTTTTTTGTTGCATCATAGTAAACACGGTTGCCAGAAGCACCAGCGACAGAGTCTAATGCCTCCACTAGCGGTACACCAGCCGCAAACATAGTCGCTAATGTACGCGCAAATCTTGCTAAAGTGGCCTTACGGATGACTTCGCCAAAAATGGGTAACTTTAACATCAGACGATCCATAGTGGATTGCATTTTCTCGGAACGCTTCCACGTGTAAAAGAAAAACCACAAGCCAAATCCAATGGCACCAAAAATAGCCCACCAGTAGGAAACAAAAAAATCAGACAGTGCCATGACCATGAGTGTTGGTGCTGGTAAATTGGCGCCAAAGCTAGAGAATAAATCCTTAAATGCTGGCACTACAAAAATCATAATCACTGCTGTAATGACGAATGCAACCACAATAATAGAGATTGGGTACATCAAAGCTGACTTAATTTTACTTTTGATGGCCAGAATTTTTTCTTTATAGGTCGCTAAGCGATCTAATAAGGTATCAAGAATACCGGCTTGTTCACCAGCGCCAACTAAGTTACAAAAAAGATTGTCAAAGTATAAAGGATACTTCCGAAAAGCTGCACTCAGGCTACTACCTGTTTCAACTTCTGATTTAATGTCGCCCAAAAGTTTGGCAACGGCTGGGTTGTTATGGCCTTTACCAACAATATCAAAAGCTTGTAGCAGAGGCACGCCAGATTTCATCATTGTCGCTAGTTGTCGGGTAAATAGGGTTATATCTTTGTCGGTAACCTTACCTTTTTTGGAAAAGTTACTTTGTTTTTTTACTTTAGTAACATTAATGCCCTGTCGTCTCAGTGTCGCTTTGACAAACGAATCACCATTTGCGCGCATTTCACCTTTTACAACTTTACCTTTCTTGTCTTTGCCTTCCCAAAGGTAAGTGATTTGTTTACTAGCGCTAGCGGCCATATTGCATCCTTAATTCATTTATTTTTGTCAAATGAGCTACATTATTCATTGGTGCAGGCTTCCACTTCAGCAATTGAGGTGAGTCCTTGTATGACTTTAAGAATACCCGATCTTCTTAAGTCATTTACGCCTTCTTTTTTGGCTTGGTCGGCAATGTCAATTGCATTTCCATTTTCCATAATAATTCTTGCAATGGCATCAGACACAGGCATGACTTGATAAATGCCGACGCGCCCTTTGTAACCGCCATTGCACTGATCGCAACCGCCTTCTTTAGGGCCATAGAGTTTCAGTTCTTGTTTGAAGTCATCTTCGATAAACCCCACTTTGAGCAGCGCTTCTTTAGGTGCTTCAATGGGCACTTTACAATTTTTACATAAGCGTCTTGCAAGGCGTTGTGCTGTAATAAGGGAGACGGCTGAGGCGATATTGAATGGGGCTACGCCCATATTCATCAATCGGGTGAGTGTAGATGGCGCATCATTCGTGTGCAGGGTAGAAAGCACCATATGTCCCGTAGAAGCTGCTTTGATAGCCATATCTGCAGTTTCTAAATCCCGAATCTCACCAATCATAATGATATCTGGATCTTGCCGTAAAAAAGATTTTAGTGCGGCAGCAAAAGTCAAGCCTTGTTTATCATTCACATTGACTTGATTGATGCCAGCAAGCGGAATCTCTGCAGGATCCTCTGCTGTAGAGATATTCACCCCTGGGTTGTTCAGAATATTCAAGCAGGTATAAAGTGAAACCGTTTTACCTGATCCTGTAGGGCCAGTCACTAAAACCAATCCATATGGACGCTTGACTGCATCAAGGAGTAGCTTTTGCTGCATTGGTTCATAACCCAACGCTTCAATACCGAGTGTTGCGCTAGTTGGGTCTAAAATACGCATCACAATTTTTTCACCATGGATTAAAGGCAATGTACTGACACGAAAATCGATGGTTCGTGTTTTTGACAATACCAACTTCATTCTGCCGTCTTGCGGTATTCTTTTTTCTGAAATATCTAAGTTAGAAATAACTTTGATGCGCGAAGCAAGTTTATCTTTAATTGCTAATGGAGGCTGTGCAATATCTCTCAGTTCACCATCAACACGGAAACGGATGCGATAAAACTTCTCATAGGGTTCAAAATGCAAGTCGGAAGCCCCTATATTGATTGCATCGAGTAGCATTTTTTGTAGAAATTTGACTACAGGCGCATCATCAACTTCCTGTGTGTTTTCATCAGCTACATCTTCTTCTGCCCCACCCATTTCCAGATCAAAATCATCACCTACGTCAAGTGATGACATGCTGGTATCTTTGGATTCTACAATGTTGTGTATCCATTTTTCCAACTTGTCATCTTCAACAATAACTGGCGATAGTTTCATGCCCATCTGGAATTGCACACTATCAAGTGAATGCAATACTGTAGGGTCAGAGATGCCAACAAACAGAATATTGTTACGGCTTTGTAAGCCAATCACACGATTCGTTTGCATTAGTTTTATATCAATTGTCTTTTCGGGTAGGTAATCAGGATTAAGCGCATCAAGGTTAAAATAGGGAAAGCCAAATGCCTTTGATGACACTTCTGCAATTCTCTCTGCTGAAAGTTTTTTGCTGGAGATAACCTGAGAGATAAATGGAATATTCGCAATGTCAGCTTGCGATTGCATGGCAGCAGCTTCCTCTTCAGTCAGCAGTGCTTCTTTAATTAACATGCGAGCAAGCCCGCTTAATTTAGTTTTTGATGCAGCAATAGCCATCTTTATTCGTTGCTTTTAATCCAGTAAATTATATATTCTGTTTAAGCTACTGTAGTTAAACAATTTTTACACCTCATTTATAATGCACGTTAAGTATGTGTTTGTAAAGATTAACTGTAGCGTTTTGCACATGTTTACAATGAATGAGCAGGTATTTGGTGAGATAAGTACAACAAAGCGTAACAGCTTCTTGTAATGTGATTGCTATTTGAATTGCTATATTTTTCTGAATGTTTTAAAGAGAATAAAAAAGCCCCAGTTTAGTTGGGGCTTTAAAGAGGCTACTACGATTACATTTGTTTAATGATCTCATCACCGAACTCGGCCGTGCCAACTTGTGTTGCGCCATCCATTTGGCTGGAGAAATCACCCGTCACACGCTTGGATTGGATTGCTTTAGCTACCCCAGTTAATACCAAATCTGCTGCTTCAGTCCAGCCTAGATGTCGTAGCATCATCTCTGCAGACAGAATGAGAGAACTAGGGTTGGCGATATTTTTGCCTGCAATATTGGGTGCAGTGCCATGCGTTGCTTCAAACATTGCCACGGTATTACTTAAATTCGCACCTGGTGCGATGCCAATGCCGCCTACCTGTGCAGCTAAAGCATCACTGATATAGTCACCATTTAAGTTAAGCGCCGCAACAACATCATATTCTGAAGGGTGTAACAGAATTTCTTGTAAAAAAGCATCTGCAATACAGTCTTTAATGACAATGCCATTTGGCAATTGGCACCAGGGCCCACCACTGATCTCAACAGCACCGAATTCTTCTTTTGCAAGCGCATAGCCCCAATCTCTAAATCCACCCTCGGTAAATTTCATAATATTACCTTTGTGGGTAATAGTGACAGACTTTCTATTATTGTCGATGGCGTATTGAATCGCTTTTCGAATCAATCGTTTACTACCATCAATAGATACTGGTTTTATTCCAATGGCAGATGTGTCAGGAAAGCGAATTTTTTTGCGCATACCCATATCACTCAAAAATTGAATGACTTTATGTACCTCATCTGTGCCAGCAGCCCATTCTATTCCCGCATAAATATCCTCTGTATTTTCGCGGAAAATAACCATGTCCGTTTTTTCTGGGTGTTTTACAGGGCTGGGTACACCTTTAAAGTACTGAATCGGGCGTTGACAGACGAACAAGTCCAACTCTTGACGCAATGTAACATTTAATGAGCGAATCCCGCCGCCAACTGGCGTAGTCAAAGGGCCTTTAATTGAAATAACATACTCTTTAAGGGCAGTCATTGTCTCGCTGGAGAGCCATGTGTCTTTGTCATAGATAGTCGTGGATTTTTCTCCCGCATAAACTTCCATCCAAGCGATTTTACGCTTTTTGCCATAGGCCTTATTGACAGCAGTATCGACTACCTTAATCATTGGTGGTGTGATATCTGCGCCGATGCCATCACCTTCAATAAATGCGATAATGGGGTTGTCAGGGACGATTAGCTTATTGTTTTCGTCAAACGTGATTTTAGCGCCTTCGCTTGGGACCTTTATTTTTGATGCCATTGCTCGTTTCCTAATAAATGATAATTTTATTTAATAAGCCATTCAATGTTGTGTGTCAATTCAGTGCACACGAG
>JBFIDU010000142.1:0-4923 GCA_041603755.1 Methylophilaceae bacterium | reverse complement strand
TCTCTTTTTTCCAAAATGGTGCCTTGGTTTTTAGATAATCCATAATGAATTCACAGGCAGCAAATGCCTCTGCTCGATGTGGGCTAGTAACAACTACTAACACGATTTGATCGCTGGGTTTTAAGGCCCCAACACGATGAATAATAAGACTTTGATTAATATTCCAGCGAGATTTTGCCTCTTGCTCAATGGCAGATAATGATTTTTCTGTCATCCCTGGGTAGTGTTCTAACGTCAATGTTTTAACAATATCGCCATCATCCAGATCTCGAACCATACCGATAAAGGTAACGATTGCGCCAACATCTGCTTTTGACGACTTTAATGTAGCAAGCTCTGCTGCCACATCAAAATCTTCAGTTTGAATACGTACCGTCAATTTCTAACCGCCCGTGACAGGTGGGAAAAAAGCAACTTCATCCCCATCATGAATTGCCGCTATGTTATCGACCAATTCATGATTAATGGCTGCGCGAATTGTTTGTTGCGTACTAAATAAATCCGTCCAAACGTCACCACGCTGCGCTAAATAATCTTTTAAATCAGTAATCGTTTTTACACTACTCGGCAATAATACGTCTTCTGTAGAGTAATTGACAGATTCTTTAATTCTTGCAAAGTATAATATTTTTATATTCATATAGTTAATAATTAAATTTAAAGTTATTTATCATCTACTTCATCATCAATTGCATCAAGCAAATCAACATGACTATCACTCAACTCTACCCGTTCGATCCTAGCAAATGTGCGTGATATTTTCTCACTGGATTTATGCACCAGTTGTGCATCATCATGTGCCTGTCGGATATGATCTGCAAGTTTTTTCATGCGGCTATCAAAGCGTTTGAAATCCATGCTGAGCTTACCAAGTTCATCTTTGATAATGTGCACTTGCTTACGCATTTCTACATCTTTAAGCACCGCCCTTGCCGTATTGAGGACAGCCATTAAAGTTGTTGGTGATACTACCCATACACGCTTTTGCATCGCATAATCAATCACATCGGGATGGTATGCATGAATTTCCGCGAATACAGCTTCAGCAGGAATAAACATCACCGCACCGTCAGAAGTCACATTAGGAATAATGTATTTCTTTGCAATATCATCAACATGCTTCCGGACATCCGCTTTAAATTGTTTGCTGGCTGCTATCTGTTCCGTTTTGCTTAAAGCGCTATCAAACATGCGGTGATAATTTTCCAGTGGAAATTTACTGTCAACAGCGACTGTTCCCGTTGGCTCCGGCAGAAATAATGCGCAATCGACGCGTGTGCCATTTTCGAAATCATATTGCATCTTAAAGCTTTGCTCTGGCAGCACATTTCTAACTAAGCCTTCTAGCTGTACTTCACCAAATGCACCACGACTTTTCTTGTCCCCAAGCAGTTCTTGTAAACTGACCATATTGGTACTTAAACCATCAATTTTCTTCTGTGCTTCATCAATGGTTGCCAAACGCTGCATCACGCTGACAAATGTTTCGTTCGTTTTTTTAAACCCCTCTTCTAGGCGCTCTGACACTTTGCCACCGATTTCTTGTAAACGCGCATCCACAACCTTACTCAAGCTTTCAATAGTTTGTGTCAATGTCGTTGTTGATTTAAGCATCGTGTCAGTAATTAAGCCTTGCTGCGACTTTCCTTGTTCAGCAAGGGTAGTATGTAGCTTTTCGAGCACTGTTTCGCGTGTTTGTGCTAAATGTGTGCTTTGATCGAGTTTAAGTGCCTGCATCGCTTCACGTGTAGCACCAAGCTCCTGTGCAACACTTGCTTTCAAACGGTCACTTATTTCCTGAGAATTAGCATTTAAGCGATCCCCCAATTTGTTAAGCCCATCATTCAAATCGACCAACATTGCTCTATGTTTGTCCTCTAATTCCTTTAAAAGCGATGTATTTTTTGCGTGTGTATAAACAAACCAAATCAGCCAGCTTACTAATATAATAAGCAAGCCGATTAAGCCCATTAAAATCTCTATTGTTGTCATAAACACATTATAACCGACATAAACAAAACTATTGTCTCGCTAAATGCTTTACATAGGAATTTAAAAGACACGATAGAATTGTGCTATCGAGTTTAATTTAATTAAAAAATTTAGGAACAAAACTTACTTTGCAAACAAGAAACTTCACTTCATTATTTAGCTGGCTGCTCACCTATGTTCTACTCACCATCGGAAATGTCTATGCTGAGCCAACTTTCAGCGCCACAGAAAACATCAACTACAATAACGCGGAACAAACCCTGGACATCTTTGTTCCTGAAAATCAGCGTAAAACAACTGCACTCATGTTTATTCATGGAGGCGGGTTTGATCAAGGAAGCAAAGCAGATATGCATGCGCATGCAAAGCACTATGCCGAGCTTGGCTTCATCAGTGCCAGCATCAATTACAGGCTATCCCTAAGTGATCCTTACCCCACGGCCATAAATGATGTCACCGATGCCGTTAATTGGTTGAAAAGCCATGCCACATCAAATCAATACATCGTAAATAAAATCATTCTAATTGGTTACTCTGTAGGTGGCACGCTTGCGCTTAATGTAGGTCTAAAGCCAGAAAATGAGCTAGCAGCAATTGTTGATGTTGCCGGCATTACCGATATTAATAGATTAATTGAGAATGGTCATCTTCCTCAATTAAAGGAACAAATGCGAGTTTATTTAAATGGGGAAAACCCAGTAATTGCCTCACCAATATCTCAAATCAGCACGAAAGCCCCACCTACGCTTGTTGTACATGGGAAAGACGATGGTCTTATCCCTATTTGGCAGTCAATTATGTTTGTAGATGCAATGAAAAAACAAGGTGCGCCCGTAACTTTCGATGTCATCTATAACGCGGGCCATGAGATAATGCTTAAGGATAACCACTATTATCCAAAGTTATTGGATAGCATGACTGATTTTATCCTACAGATAGAAACATCTAGTCACTAACTACAATCGTTTTATATGATTCAGGCACTGGCGGATAATTTAATTCTAGCTTAGAAAGCGTTTCTAATAATATTCTGGAAATCAATAGGTTTCTATTGGTTTTTGAGTCTGCAGGAATAATATACCAAGGCGCATCTTTAGTTGAGGTAGCTTGCATTGCATCCTCATAGGCTTTCATATACTTTGGCCATAAATCGCGCTCATCTAAATCGCCAGGGTTAAACTTCCATGTTTTATCGGGCTCATTTAAACGCTCATACATACGTTCTTTTTGCTCATCTTTGGAAATGTGCAGGAAGCATTTGATTATTGTAGTACCTGTTTCGGTTAACATCCGCTCAAAATCTTTGATGTGTTCATAGCGGCGTTTACATTCTTTATCGTCTATCCAGTCATGCACCTTTACGATTAATACATCTTCGTAATGGCTACGATTAAAAATAGTAATTTCACCTTTTTTTGGCACTTTGCTGTGTACGCGCCATAAATAATCATGGGCTAGCTCTTCTTCTGTCGGACCTTTAAAACTGGCTAACCGTATGCCCAAAGGGTCACACTCACTAAAGACATGCTTGACTGTACCATCTTTACCACTCGCATCCATACCCTGCAATACTAACAATAGCTTATGTTTTTTCTGCGCGTATAAAATATCTTGCAAGGCATTAATTTCAGTACTCAAACGAGCCAATTCAGCTTGGTCTTCTGCCTTACTGTCGCCACGCTCAGAGCGATCATCTGGTTTAATGTCATCTAACGAAAACTTACTGTCAGGCTTAACTAGATATCGATCAAACTTTCCCATTATTAACCCCTATATATTACCAAAGATAACAACCATTACCGGCTACTATTCGGCAATTACCTCATGATACAGTTGAATCATTTGCTTTATTTTTGATTCCCATAAAAAATGCTGAACAATATGAGCTTTGGCTTTAGCTCCCATTAACCCTCTACTTTTGGGATCATCAGCTAGCATCTGGATATGATTTTTAAATGCTTCAACCATATACTCGCGCGATGTTGGCTTAATTAAATAGCCGGTGCCCTCAGCAATGTAATCAGCAGGGCCTCCCCAGTCTGTAGCTAGGGCAGGAATTCCTCTAGCCATCGCTTCTAAAATGACTGCACCACCACACTCTCTTACGCTTGGTAACACGAAAATATCTGCCTTATCATAGACTCGATGAATCTCTGCATGTTCAACCCAACCATGGAATGTAACATTTTCCAGACCGATTGCTTGTTCCATTAATTTGGTCATATCTGGTCCATCACCCACGATATCCAAATGAATAGATTTGTCCAAATCAGCAAAGACATCAAATAGTATATCAACAGCCTTCCAATCAACTAAGCGACCAACGTATAAAACGCGTGTCTTAATGTGTGGATTTTCGTCAATTGATTTTTTTACTGCAAGCTCGCTTACTTGATCTGCCGCATTCTCTACAATTTGTATCACTTGCCCAAAATGTAGGAACGGCAAAGCAGCCTTAGTCCTCGGATTAGCGACAATCAAGCGCGAAGCTAATAACTTACCAGGAATCAAAATGTTAAAAATATGGCTGAGTAACCTGACGATAGCTTGTATAACACTCTCAATACCACCTGCCATATATTTAAATGCTTTGGGAAAGTTAATTCCACCATTCATTGGACCAATAATAACAGGAACACCTAACCCAAACATCATTGAGGTTTGTTTGGGGGAAACGGGTGCAGGTTCATGGATAATATCAATTTTTTTTTCTTTTACTATCCTTCTTGCATAAACCCATTGATATACCTGGGTAACAAACTGACTGAGAATACCAGTCGTTAACAAGGCGATACGGTCTGGTAGGAAGGTACCCAGTTTGTACATCAGTATATGCAGCTTAGTGTCTGGTATAAAGTAGATGTTGCGCATACCTTCAAAGTTATCTCGTACTCTGGCATGTGTTAGCAAATAGACCTCATGCTGCTGCTG
>JBFIDU010000141.1:0-4955 GCA_041603755.1 Methylophilaceae bacterium | reverse complement strand
TTTATATAGACTTCTACCAGTCTTTGAATCACTTCTGGCATTTCTTCAGCTGCAAAGGCACGACCAATCACTTTACCAAGACTTGCATCGTTACCTTGCTTGCCACCAATAGAGACTTGGTACCATTCTTCGTTATCCTTATCAACGCCCAAGACACCAATATGGCCAACATGATGATGACCACATGCATTCATGCAGCCTGAGATATTTAATTCGATATCACCAATGTCATGCAAATAGTCCAAGTCATCAAATTTTGCTTGTATTGCCTGTGCAATTGGGATGCTTTTTGCATTAGCTAAGCTACAGAAATCACCGCCAGGGCAGCAAATAATATCAGTGAGTAGGCCGATATTAGGGCTAGCAAGGTCATGTTGACGTGCTTTTTCCCAGACATCATACAAATCAGCTAATTCGACATCAGCTAAAATTAGGTTTTGTTCGTGCGAAACACGTAATTCACCAAAACTATAGGCATCAGCAAGGTCAGCAACAGCATGCATTTGTTCACTGGTTGCATCGCCTGGTGCTTGACCATGTTTTTTAAGCGATAGCGTTACTGCACGGTAGCCTGACATTTTATGCGGGTGAGTACAACGTTTCACCCATGCTGCAAAAGCTGGGTTAGTCGCTAATGCTGTGTCGTATCCAGCGTCGTGGGGCTCCAGTTCTTCATAGGGCATCGGTTCAAAGTGTTTTGAAACACGATCAAATTCAGCTTGCGTAATCGTTAAAGGACCATCTTTTAGATGAGACCATTCTTTTTCTACTTCTTCTTTAAAGGCATCAATACCTAAAGCCTTAACTAAAATTTTAATTCTTGCTTTGTAAGAGTTATCACGGCGACCATGAATATTGTAGGTGCGAACAATTGCTTCGCAATAGCTCAACGCGTGTTGCCACTCTAAATGTTCTCTAATCACTGAGCCTAGGATAGGTGTACGTCCTAAGCCACCGCCAACCCATACTTTGATTGCCAATTGATCATTGTTGTCTTTGTAGAACTCCATGCCAATGTCATGCATTTGCACGACAGAGCGATCTTCTATTGTTCCTGACACTGCAATTTTGAATTTACGTGGCAGTAATGCAAACTCAGGATGAAACGTACTCCATTGCCGCATTATTTCTGCCATTGTTCGCGGGTCAATTACTTCATCTGGTGCAACACCAGCAAATTGATCCGTTGTAATGTTACGGATACAGTTACCTGAAGTCTGAATAGCATGCATTTCCACAGTAGCAAGCTCTGCTAAAATATCTGGCACATCTTCTAGCTTTGGCCAATTGAGTTGCATATTTTGACGCGTACTAAAATGGCCGTAATTTTTATCGTATTTTTTAGCAATATCGGCAAGTTTGCGCAGTTGCTTTGATGAAAGCATCCCATAAGGTACAGCAATACGCAGCATCGGCGCGTGGCGTTGGATGTACAGGCCATTTTGGAGTCGAATAGGACGAAATTCATCTTCTGTAATTTCGCCTGCTAAGTAACGGCGTGTTTGATCGCGATACTGTGCGACACGCTCATTAACATTTTGCTGGTCAATTTTGTCGTATTTATACATGTGATTTGCTATTTAAAGTTAGCCCTCTATTTTAATCTAAAACGCCTTATTTATTAAGGCCTTGCTCAAGTTTTTCTATACTTAAATTGTTTTAATCCAATAATCAGAATCAATATGCCAATACCAAAAATAGCATTAACACTTGGAAATGCCAGACGTTGTCCAACATAAACTAAAATAAGCGCGAGTAATAAACGAATCCAATGTTCAGCTACCTTTGCACTCAGGTGGCTTCCAATCCATATACCAGGTATTGAGCCAATCAGCAGTGTTCCCAACAGTGAGTAATCAACTGTGCCCAAACTAACGTGCCCTAAGCCTGCAACAAGCGTCAGTGGGACTGCATGGGCAACATCGGTACCAACAATCTTTGTAATGGGTAACTTAGGGTACAGTATTAATAATGCAGTCACACCAAGTGCGCCAGCACCCACAGAAGTCAGTGTCACCAAAAATCCCAAAATAATGCCTAGAATAACAGTCAGTTTTGGTGCCAATGATGGTTTAACCCAGTGTCCACTTTTTGAAATACTTGCAAGCTGGGATCTAAAAATGACGGATAAAGCGGTTAGCATTAGCGCGATGCCAAGCCAAAGTTTGATGGTGGCTACCGCACCATCTGATGATATATCCATGTTTGCAAGTAGCAATGTTGTGCAAATTGAGGCAGGAACGCTTCCCAATGCTAATAGGCCAACAATGCGCCAATCAATGTTCCCAAGCTTACCATGCGCAAAAATTCCAGCAGATTTGGTGATTGATGCGTAGAGTAAATCTGTGCCTACGGCCACAGCTGCGGGCTGATGAAAAAACATCAATAAAATGGGCGTCATCAATGAGCCACCGCCAACACCAGTGAGGCCGACAAGAAGGCCAACAATAAAACCTGCTAAGATGTGATAAATATCCATATTTTGGGTAGTGCAAATTTAATTTAGGCGCGTAATATAGCAGAATCTGATATAAGCATTTAATATTAATTTATTATTTGCATATATTTTTCACTTATATAAAATGTACAGACGTTCAGATAACTAAAAAGATTGATTGGGAATCGTTAGTATGAAGCTACACCAATTAAAGTATGTGCATGAGGTCGCTAGGCAGGGGTTGAATATTTCTGCAGCAGCAGAAGCGTTACATACCTCTCAACCTGGTGTCAGCAAACAAATTCAATTACTTGAAGATGAGCTTAATCTTCAAATATTCCAACGTAATGGCAAACGCCTAACCGGTATTACAGAGCCAGGGAAGCATATTATCAAGCTAGCAGCGACTGTGATGCTAGAGATGCAGAATATTAAGCGCGTTGGTCATGAATTCAGCAAGGTGGAGTCAGGTACTCTCACTATTGCGACAACACACACGCAAGCGAGATACAAACTACCTAAAGCAATCAAAGCTTTTATGGAGGCTTACCCACATGTCAAGCTGAATATACATCAGGGTAATCCAACACAAGTAACCGAGTGGGTTGCAAAAGGTGAGGCGGATGTCGGTATTGCGACTGAGATGATTAGCCAAGATAGTCGAATACTCTGCCTACCTTGTTACGAGTGGAATCGAAGTGTCGTCGTCCCAGAAGGCCATCGATTGATTGATGCAGTACCGTTGACATTGGCAAAAATTGCCAGCTATCCGCTGATTACCTATGATTTTGCTTTTACTGGCAGTACAATTGTTTCTAAAGTCTTTCATGATGCTGGCGTCATGCCAAATGTCGTCTTGACAGCGATTGATGCCGACGTCATCAAGACATATGTTGAGCTAGGGCTGGGTGTCGGTCTAATTGCTAATATGGCATTTGATGAAGAAAGAGATAAAAAATTAGTGCGATTGGATTGCAGTCACTTGTTTCCAGCAAGCACTACGCATTTAGGGGTTAGAAAAGACACGTTTATGCGAGGCTACCTATATGGGTTTATTGAGTTGCTGGCACCAAAATATGACCGTAAAGCAGTAGATGATGCCTTTAAAATAACGCGAACCAGTTACTAGCACTCTCAATCATTATTAAGGCGTTTAAGTGACCAAGAATTCTTTTTTAATATTCTTTGCGATGTTACTGATCGCTTGCTCTACGCTAAAAAAGGTAGCGCCTCAGGACTCAGTTGGCGGTATCTATGAAGTTGAAGTTAAAGAGGGTGTGAGCCACCAAGAGGTTACTGATAGCCTTAAAAGTCTTGCAGAAGGGATGAATTTTGTAAATCCTGCCAATTTCCCGATTGGTGAACATATGCAGCAGCGTGGTATCGATCCAAACGGGATCAAAGAAGTATACTCCTATTGCAACTTAAGCATGGGTACGGAGATTATTTTAGATCATCCTGAGTTTCTAGTTTTTGCACCTTGTCGAATCGCTGTTTATGAAAAAGTAGATGCTTCAAATAAACGTAAGCTGTTTATAGGCTTGGCTAGACCAACAAATGATTTAAAAAATATAAAAAATCCGAGCCTACGCGCACAAAAATCTGCTCAATTATTAGAAGATTCATTGATAGAGCTTGTTAACCGTGCTAGTGAAGGGGATTTTTGATTACATGTCTATTAAGGGTAAACATAGCTGGATGTTTGCGTCTTTTAATTGGTCTTGGTTATCAAAACAGTTGGTGGCGCACAGTGTTGCCGTCGTCAGTTTAATTACAGCAATAGCTGGTTTGAGTTATAACGCTTGGCAGGCTAATCAAAATGAGATTAACCAAAATATGCGTGTTGCGGCTTTTGAGGTGTTGAAAAACTTAGGCGAATTGCAAACTGTTGTTAACTATGCGCATTTTTCTAAAGATAAATCACGTGGCAATCCAATAGAAGGTTGGAAGCATGTCTTGATGGTACGTGATTTGAGTTATTTATTGAAGCCATCAGCCAAAGTTGAAAGTCAACTACTTTACGATAAATGGAAAAAGGATTGGGAACAGATTGAGCGCAATCCGACAATAGAAGAGCAGATGAGTAATCAAATAACAAAGACAAGGCAAGCTGTTTTAAGTACCATAGATGCATTAGAGTAAAAGAAAGAAAAACCGCATGACCAATCCCATCTTAATTGCAAAAAATCTCAAAACCAGTAGTTATTTATTACCAAAGATGGCAAACCGGCATGGTTTGATTGCTGGCGCCACAGGTACAGGTAAAACGGTTACACTTCAAACGCTTGCAGAGGGGTTTTCTAAAATCGGCGTGCCTGTGTTTATGGCCGATGTCAAAGGAGATTTGTCTGGGCTATGTCAGTCAGCAGGTGAAAACAAAAAGGTTGCTGAGCGTATTGAAATGTTGGGATTAGATTGGTTTGAGCCAAAATCTTCTCCAGTCACATTTTGGGATGCATTCGGCGACAAAGGTCACCCGATCCGAACGACAGTTGCTGAAATGGGGCCACTGCTTCTA
>JBFIDU010000140.1:0-4967 GCA_041603755.1 Methylophilaceae bacterium | reverse complement strand
TTCACTAAGCGGATTGGTTTTTGGTTGCTGTTCTCTTATTTGATCGAGTATCCAGCAATAAATACGATGGTCAAAATCATCGCCGCCTAATGCAGAGTCACCGTTGGTCGCTAATACCTCGAATACACCTTTCGAGAGTCGCAAAATACTCACGTCAAATGTGCCACCACCTAAATCATAGATGACATAAACACCTTCCGACGCATTATCTAAGCCGTAAGCTACTGCGGCAGCCGTTGGTTCGTTTAATAGGCGCAAGACATGCAAGCCAGCGAGCCGCGCAGCATCCTTCGTTGCTTGACGCTGCGCATCATCAAAATAAGCAGGCACGGTAATGACCGCACCAGCTAGTTCACCACCTAACGCTTTTTCTGCGCGCGTTTTTAGCGATTTTAAAATTTCAGCAGATATTTCAATCGGACTTTTTAAGCCAGCGCGCGTTTTCAGTTGTAGCACGCCTTGTGATTTACTATCAGCAACGTCAGTATTAACAAAGTGGTATGGGATATGTGCTTTATCTTCGATATCTTTTATGCTGCGTCCCATAAATCGCTTCACCGAAGCGATGGTATTAACAGGATCATTACTTTGTTCTGCATGCGCACGATGACCTACGATAACTTCGCCCTCAGGCGCATAGCGTACAACAGATGGCAACAATGAACGTCCGTGCTCATCCTGCAATACCGTGCTCATGCCACTGCGCACAGTAGCAACCAATGAGTTTGTTGTACCAAGATCAATCCCCACCGCCAACTTGTGTTGGTGCGGGTTAGCGCTCATGCCAGGTTCTGAAATTTGTAGTAGTGCCATTAGTCCTCTATTTGTGTGATGGCTTGATTAATATCCTCACAAACTTTATTGATAAAAATGAGTTTGCGTGTAGTATCCGTCGCAGCGGCTAAATCCTTTTGCTTATCAATCATATCGGCTAAGCTTTCAGTCAGAATTGCTGCCTCTTGCCTCATTTCTTTCGCTAATTTGTCTAAGCCATTAATGTCCTCGGCTGCCTTCAAATCTTCTAAGGCTTCTCGCCATTCCATTTGTTGCATCAAAAAATCTGCTGGCATCGCTGTATTTGTTTCTTGCGTTGCATCTATGTTGTTTAGTTCCAGCAGATATTGCGCGCGTCGTGCCGGTTTTTTTAATGTTTGATAGGCTTCATTCGCCAGTGTAGCGGTTTGCATTGACTGTAATTTCTCTGCCGAAGAGGCAGTGACAAAACGATCTGGATGTGATGCCGATTGAATTTTTCGATACTGATTTTCCAGTTTGGTTAAATCAATTGCAAAAGCTTGGTTAAGTCCAAACAGTTCAAAATAGTTTTTATTCACACCGTAAAGCTTTCTCCACAACCGCACTCGTCTTTTACATTAGGGTTGTTAAATTTAAAGCCTTCATTTAACCCTTCTTTTGTAAAGTCCAGCTCTGTGCCATCGATGTAAACCAAGCTTTTAGGATCCACGATGATTTTGACCCCATGACTTTCAAAAGCGAGGTCTTCTGCTTGCATCTCATCAACAAACTCCAATGTATATGCCATGCCTGAACAACCTGTGGTTTTAACGCCCAAGCGTAAGCCAATTCCTTTGCCTCGATTGGCAAGAAATTTCTCTACACGGTCAGCGGCAGCAGTGGTTAAACTTATTGCCATTATGCAGCCTCTTTACCAGCTTTTTTTGCTTTAATATCAGCAACTGCAGCTTTAATTGCATCTTCTGCCAGCACAGAACAGTGAATTTTAACTGGCGGCAAAGCAAGTTCTTCTGCAATGGCAGAGTTTTTAATTGCATAGGCTTCATCAATTGTTTTGCCTTTGAGCCACTCTGTTACGAGAGAACTAGAAGCAATCGCTGAACCACAGCCATACGTTTTGAATTTTGCATCTTCGATTAAGCCTGCATCATTCACTTTAATCATCAGTTTCATTACGTCACCACAAGCTGGTGCACCGACCATGCCTGTACCGACATTTGGGTCATTTTTATCTAAAGAACCAACGTTACGCGGGTTTTCGTAGTGGTCTAGTACTTTGTCTGAATATGCCATATCATTCTCCTGTGTGCATTTAAATTAGTTCACAAACTCTGCGTTGACTTCACCTCGTCGTACTACGCGTACTGCCTTCGGCTCGTCGTCTTGATTTTGTTTCCTATTTTTAATGCTTTTAAATTTCAATTTTAAAACTAAGTCTTTCAAATTCAACTATCTAGTGTTCTGCCCATTCTACTTTTGAGAGATCAACACCATCTTGGAACATTTCCCAAAGTGGGGATAGCTCACGTAGTTTGCCAATTTTGTCTTTTAGTAATTGAATGGTGTAATCTACATCTGCTTCCGTTGTGAAACGTCCAATCGAAAAGCGGATTGAGCTATGTGCAAGTTCATCAGAGCGGCCTAATGCACGTAATACGTAGCTTGGCTCCAAGCTAGCTGATGTACAGGCAGAACCACTCGAAACTGCGATGCCTTTAATCGCCATAATTAACGATTCACCTTCAACATAATTAAAACTAACATTCAGGTTATGCGGCACGCGGTGACTCAGGTCACCATTCACATAGGTTTCCTCAATTTCTTGCAAGCCAGTCAGTAACCGGTTGTGCAGCATACGAATACGTTCATTTTCCGCGTGCATTTCTTCACGCGCAATTCTAAATGCTTCACCCATACCAACAATTTGATGCGTCGCAAGTGTACCTGAGCGCATCCCACGTTCATGGCCGCCACCATGCATTTGCGCCTCAATACGAACACGCGGTTTGCGACGTACATACAATGCACCAATGCCTTTTGGGCCATAGGTCTTATGCGCAGAAAAACTCATCAGGTCGACAGGCAGTGTTGCCAAGTCAATATCCACTTTGCCTGTTGCTTGCGCTGCATCCACATGAAAAATTACACCATGTTCACGGCATATATTGCCTATTGCTTCAACATCCTGAATCACACCAATTTCGTTGTTCACCAACATAACTGAAGCTAAAATCGTATCCGGCTGAATAGCAGCTTTAAATTGTTCTATATTAACTAAACCATTATCATCAGGCTCAAGAAAGGTAGCTGTGAAACCTTGTCGCTCTAGTTCACGTACTGGGTCTATCACAGCTTTATGTTCTGTAGCGACGGTAATAATGTGCTTCCCTTTTCCTTTGTAAAAATTCGCAGCACCTTTGAGTGCAAGGTTGTTAGACTCTGTTGCACCAGATGTCCATACGATTTCTCGCGGATCAGCATTGACTAATTTTGCTACTTCTTCGCGCGCATTTTCAACGGCTTTTTCTGCTGTCCAACCATAAGGGTGACTACGTGACGCTGGATTACCATACTGTTCCGTTAAATATGGAATCATTTTTTCAGCAACACGTGGGTCTACTGGCGTTGTCGCAGAGTAATCTAAATATATTGGCATTCTTTCCATGTTATCTTTTGCTTCCTTTATTTAAGCTGCTACTGCAGTCATCTGTTTTAAATCATGCAGTGCCTGCTTTAATGCAATTAAAAATTCATCAATTTGTGCTTCTGTGTTGTTCGCAGCAAGACTAACCCTGATTGCGCCTCTTGCTAAATCTGGCTTTATGCCCATTGCCAGCAATACGTGACTGGGCTCAGTACTTGCACTAGAACAAGCAGAGCCGCTGGCTACTGCAAAGCCTAATTTGTCCAGTGCCGTGACCAAAGTCTCACCTTCAATGTTTTCGAAGGCGAAAAAACTTGTATTAGGCAAACGATGCGCATGTTGTCCAAAAATAGTGGCATGCATTTTTTGCAGGCCAGCTTCTAGTCTTTGACGCAACGCATTGGTGTGTGCCATAAAATCATCAACAGATGCGGTAGCTAATTCACAGGCAGCACCAAATCCAACGATAGCTGCGATATTCTCTGTACCACTACGCAAACCTTTTTCTTGCCCACCACCATACAATAGCGGCTGGATATCAACACGTTTATTAAGAACCAATGCACCAGCGCCTAATGGTCCGCCAATCTTATGACTCGATATTGTCATTGCATGGACACCTAATTCGGTGAAATCGACATGCATCTTACCTAATGCCTGTACTGCATCGGTATGAACCAATGTTTTGTGCTGTGCAGCTAAGGCAACTACTTTTTTAATATCTTGAATTGCACCAGTTTCATTATTTGCCAACATGACCGAAATAATCCCAGTTGGTGTTTCAAGCTTCGTTTTCAAGTCTTCAAGATCAATCTGACAGTCGCTGTCTACTTGAATGCTGTTTGCTTTCCAGCCATGTTGCTGCATCGCTATTGCTGGGCGAGAAACACATGGGTGCTCAATGCTACTAGTCAGTAATTGCGCTTGCTCTAAATTGCTTGCGATACCTGTAATAGCAAAATTATTTGCTTCTGTACCACTAGCAGTAAAGACAATCTGATTGGCTTGCGCACCCACTGCTTGTGCAACTTGGCGTCTTGCCTGTTCAATCGCTTCTCGTGCATTTCTGCCAAAGCTGTGCTGGCTAGTTGGGTTGCCATGCTGGTTTGCCATATACGGTAGCATTGCCTCAAGCACTGCTGGCTTGAGCGCTGTCGTACTATTATGGTCAAAGTAGGTGTTAGCCATTAACAACTACCTCTCGATTCGTATGAAATGATCTAGATTTGGCGAAAACAACTTTTCCATTGCCCTTGTCATGTTGCGCGTTAACCATATCCGCCAAACTAACATCTGATAAGAACTCAAGAATCTTAGTATTTAATGTTGCCCATAAGTCATGCGTCATGCAGCGACCTTCAGGGCCGTGACAATCTTCTTTGCCACCACATTGGGTCGCATCAATATTTTCATCCACAGCGGCAATAATGGCAGACACTGAAATTTCAGTCTTATTTTTTGCCAAGTTGTAGCCACCACCAGGACCTCTAACACTGTTGACTAAGCCCTGACGACGTAAACGACTAAACAATTGCTCTAAGTAAGAGAGCGATATGTCTTGACGTTC